>NZ_DCEA01000009.1:0-18027 GCF_002316705.1 Syntrophomonas sp. UBA1041 | reverse complement strand
ATCGGCGTGGTGATCTCCGGCCCGGCGCTGCACCCTAAAGCTCAGGCCCGTCTCATAGTCAACCACGGTAGCGCAGGCATAGCGGGGAAAAAGCGGATCTACTTCCTTCCAGCTCAAAAACTCTCCCGTTATGTGGGTCGGTGTGGGAGGCGGGGGCGGCTCGACCTCGGGTGCGGGTTGGCGCAAATAGGCTGTAGCGATGACAAAAAGCAATCCCGTCAATACAACAGTCAGCCATCCCCGGCGGATAGCGGCCCAAGCCATAACAAAAACCTCCCCGCAACAGATATCATCAGGCCGAATCATTAAATTATATTCTCACCCATCCTGATCATTCCACAATGTGACCCGTTTTTACAGGATGCCGGAAAAGAGCAGGCATATATTACCCGCCTTACTGACTGGGGGTGGCTGTGATTCCGCTATTGCTGCGCAGAGGAAGGCCTGCTCTGAGGGGGAAACATCTCCGCAAATTTGTCATGGGTGAGGTAACGGCTGATACGAATACGTGGTATTTCCAGGGCGGGACTTTGTGTGGTGGCCCAGCCGTATTTGACGGTTACAGCCTGCTGGTATCCAGCCTGTCTAACCGCATCGATAACAGTCTGGTCATATTCTCCACAAGGGTAGCAAAAGGAAGACACCGGTTGGCCCAGGTGCTGCTCCAGAACTGCTTTGGAACCGGCGATTTCCTCATTGAGGCGGGTAGATTCGAGGGTAGGCAGCAAAGTATGGGTTCTGGAGTGGCTGCCGATTTCCATGCCATGTGAGGCGATATCGGCGATCTGCTCCCAGCTGAGGTAGTTGGGATCGCCGGTGTAGTCGGCAATCACAAAAACCGTCGCCTTAAAACCGTATTTGCTCAACACCGGATAAGCGTGGTCGATAAAAGATCGGTAGGCGTCATCAAAAGTTAAAACTACCGGCTGGCCGGCTGGCGCATTGCCCCGGCCTTCCAACAAGGCCCTGCCTTCGGCCAGGGTAATCCCCGTATACCCGTTGTCATACAGGTATTTCATCTGTTCTTCAAAATTCTGGACCGCTACATACAAACCATTAGGCCCAGCACCGATTTCGTGATAAATCAGAATCTGCAAATAAGGAACCGCTTTACCAGGCGCGGCAGCCGGTTCGGGCGTATCCTTTGGCGCTGCCTGCGAGGCTGTTGCAGCGACCGGTTCTATTCCGGAGTCAGGCGCTGAAGCCGGGAAGGTAACAAAGGGCGGGTAGGCCTTGATAGAGGCGGCCGACCCTAAGGCTATGATCACAGTCAATAGAGCCAATACTATCTTTAGTGTTGGTGCTCGCCTTATCAAATCTTAATTTGCCTCCACTTTCCAAGCGATGCTTAATCCTATTACTTGTATTTGCCATTAAGTCTTTCAACAGTATAGCAGGATTAAAATTGCCTGGAAAGTATTGGCAGTTAATTTTGTTTGAAGTTATTTACTCCCTATATGGATCCGATAGCTCTTAAATGCGCCTGGAAAGTGAGCATAACCAGCGGGTTGGTCACTGACGAAATCTCCAGAACATGCCGGTCAAAGTCTCCGCCTTAAAGGGCAGTTTCAAGGCATGAATTTGCGCATCAGGATGCCTCCCTGCCGTTCTTTTAAGGGGCTTAAAAATAATGTTGGGCTAGTTTATCAAAGGCCGGCAAAGCCCTTTCGATGGTTTTAATATCGACGCAATAGGCCATCCGGAAGAAGCCAGGCATAGCAAAACCCCGGCCCGGCACCAAAAGAAGATTATACTCCAGGGCTTTTTGCACAAATGTTACGTCATCAGGCTCCGGCGATTTGGGAAACAGGTAAAAGGCGCCTTGCGGCTTGACACAAGTAAAGCCCAGCCCGGTGATGTGATTATAAAGTGTATCCCTGCGGCGTTGATATTCGTCCGTATCCGGGCCCTCGTCAAGACATTCCGCCACTACCTTCTGGAAAATGGAAGGGGCATTGACGTAACCCAGGGTGCGATTGGCAAATACCAGACCGTCGGTCATGAGCTCAACCGCTTCTATATTCGGGCTTACCGCAATATAGCCGATGCGCTCGCCGGGCAGAGCCAGCGATTTGCTGAAAGAATTGACAATAGCGGCATTCTTGAAAATGGTCATAAGATTGGTAACCCTGGCCCCCTCATAGACCAGTTTATAGTACGGCTCATCCGAGATGGCCAGGATTTCGGTGCCATACTCCTGCTCTTTAGCATTTATCACTGCAGCCATAGCCTGGAGGGCTTGCTGTGAATACACCACCCCGGTGGGGTTGTTAGGAGAATTGATGATGATGGCCCGGGTTTGGGGGGTGATGCTCCGGGCTAGAAGATCGGGATCGGGCAGGAAATCATCCCCGGTAGGAACGACCGCCGCTTTGCCGCCATGATTGTTGACATAGAAATGATATTCCACAAAATACGGCGCCAGCAAAATGACTTCATTACCCGGGTTGAGTATAGTCTTTAAGACCACATTGAGCCCCCCGGCAGCGCCGCATGTCATGATGATGTGCTGAGTCCCCAAGGGCAGACCGCTTTCCCGGGCCAGCCCGGCCGCGATCTTTTCCCGCACATCAGCATAACCGGCATTGCTGGTATAGCGGTGCAGGCCGGGGGTTTCGTCCACCACCAGTTTTTTCAGAGTGTCGCCGACCCGGGCGGGCGGTTCGTAATCAGGGTTTCCCAAACTGAAATCAAACACCTTTTCAGCTCCGTAAATGGCGCGCAAGCGCTCCCCTTCTTCAAACATAGCCCTGATCCAAGAGGCGTTATGCAGATCGGTTTTAATCTGTTCGGAAATCATTCAACCATCCTCTCTTTTATTCAAAATTGAGGGCGAAACCATACCCGGTTCAAAATCATTGGTCCGCCACCAGCATTTTCGAAAATAGCCGGACTGAATCCCGATCATCGCCTTATCACGCGCACCTCCTGAGGCGGCGCGGTATTGCGATATATTCCCAGGATCACCATCAAACCCTGTAATGACTATATCATGCCAGGCTAACACAGACCAGCTTGATGTTGCGACAGCTAACCAGTTTCTGTATTTTTGATGCAGTTGATACTATGCTATACTTTCCAAAAAGAGATTTGCACAGCGGAGGATTAATTATGCAGCCAGCCAAGGTTTACTTTACAGACTTTCGCACCCGCCCCGGCCGGAATATAATCAAGAAATTCCGCAGCCTGATGAACAAAGCGGGCTTAAGCGACATCGACTTCGAAGGCAAGATGGTAGCCATAAAAATACATTTTGGCGAGCCCGGGAACCTGGCTTATATACGGCCGAATTATGCAGCCGAAGTGGTGGCTTTAATCAAGGAACTCGGGGGCAAGCCATTCCTGACGGATTGCAGTACCCTGTACAGCGGACTGCGCAGCAATGCCATCGATCACCTCAACTCGGCCATGAAAAACGGTTTTTCACCCTTGGCGGTGGGCTGCCCGGTGATCATCGCCGACGGTCTCAGGGGCATCGAGTACCGGGAAATCCCCATTAACCTGAAACATTGCCAGACTGCCAAGATCGGCAGCGCGATTGCGGACGCCGATATCATCATATCCCTCAATCATTTCAAAGGCCACGAACAGACTGGTTTTGGCGGGGCCATCAAGAACCTGGGCATGGGCTCGGGATCCCGGGGCGGCAAGATGGAGATGCACTCCAGCTCAAAACCCCGCATTGTGGGCGAGAACTGTACGGCTTGCGGCATCTGTATAGACCATTGCTCACAGCAGGCCATATCCCTCTCCGAACAGGAGCAGGCGATGATAGATGAGGAAATCTGCATTGGCTGCGGGCAGTGCGTGGCTCTGTGCCGCTTCAATTCTGCACAGGTGGTTTGGGGGCAATCGGCTGAAGTAACCACTGAAAAGATTGCTGAATATGCCCTGGCGGTAGTCAGCGGCAAACCTAACTTCCATATCAACATCATTAATTCGGTATCCCCCAATTGCGATTGCTGGTCTCACAATGATGCTCCTATTGTGTCCGACCTGGGCATAGCGGTTTCATATGATCCGGTGGCTCTGGATAAAGCCAGTGTGGATATGGTTAACCAGGCACCGTTCTTAACCGCTTCAGTGCTGGCAGGCAAAGGCTGTGAACCTGGTGACGATAAATTCACCCTGATTCATCCCAACACCAATTGGCGGAAAGGCCTGGAATATGCACATCGGATCGGATTGGGATGTTTGGATTACCAGTTGTTGATCGAATCCTGATAAGCAACGCGGGGCTAGAGTTGATATGGGGTGGTGGAGGCAGACGGGTTTTCCTCCTGCCTGGCACTGTGAATGGCATTGCGCTGCCCTTTCATAATCCAGGCAACCAGGCGCCGGCGGTCTGTATCCCGTAATTGGGAAAACTGTATGGCAATGAAATAGCGCTGCGGCTCGTGGTCTGTTTTCTCCTGCACCCTGACTACTTTCCCCCAAACCGACAGGGGATCCCCGCTGCCGACATCGAGCAGGAAAGTGATAACCGCTCCGATATCCAGCTTTTTTTCCGTTGTGAAACTCAGGCCGCCGCCGCCGATATCCACCATGTGGTCTTGCCTGTACTCACTTTCGCTTAGCGGTGAAAAGCCCCGGAAATGAAACCATTTTAACCAGTCCCGGGTCTGCAGCCTGAACCATTGTCTTTTCTGCATCTGTCCATCCGGCAGTCGGGATACGTTTAGCCGGTTCTGGCGCCGCGGTTTATCATAAACGCGCTGTAATCCCTTTTTTTGCCTGATGGTGTACAATTTGAAGCAAGCCATCAGAAAAGCGAAAATAATCAAGGTTAAGGCCGGCCCCACCATGTTATTATAATCCCAGTGAGTATTCTCATTAAAAGTACTGTGCAGACTGCTGGAAAGCTCTCGCCAGGTCATCCCCGCCGTGGTTAACGGGTAAATAATCCCACCGGCAACTAAAAGACTTACTTGGAACAGGGCTTTCATAAATCTTCGCGGCCTTTTAGGATACATCACTACACCCCAATCCGGGAAATAATTTCTAACTATATCATATATCATGTGTCCCAGTCGTTCCCAGGATTAAATAGTCACTTACCCGGGTAGAGATGTCCTGCGATCAGGCCACATCTCCCCCCCGTACATACTTATCCCGACTAATGCCTTCCATCTTGTTCTTATTCTTGAAAACACCGCCCAGTACCTGCGTTATTTCATTGATGTTATCAGGTGATCCCAGCAATACCGCTTGGTCCCCGGGCTCTAGAGAAGCGTCGCCAGCAGGATTGATGATGGTCTCTGCGCCGCGTTGAATCAACAAAATGGATACCCCGTACTGATTTCTGACATCAATTTCCCCCAGGGTCTTATTTGCTAAAACTGAATTGCTTTCAACCCTTATATTGGCGATTTCAGCATCATGGTAATGCAGCTTGATATCTTGAAAAGTAGGGGATTTCCTGGACAGGCTGCGCAGCATATCATACCCATCAGCCCGAACCTCGGTAATGAACCTTTCTATGTCCACCTTGGGCACCAGGTATTTCTTCAATACCAGGGTGAAAATCTCCACAGAGGTTTCAAACTCCTCAGGAATAACGTCATTGGCTCCCAGTGCATAAAGCTCCTGGATGTCCTGTACATAGCGGGTTCGCACGATGATATGCACCTGAGGATTGGTTTTGTGAATCATATCCACTATCCTGGTGGTCGCGGACACATCTGATATGGCTACCACCACAACCCGGGCGGTGTCGATATTGGCCTGCTGAAGCACTTCCAGATGGATGGCATCCCCGTAAAATATAGTTTCGCCATTCTCCCTCTCCTGCCTGACCACATCAGGGTTCATTTCTATAATCATATATTGTATGCCGCTGGCTGACGCTGCCCTGGCCAGATTACGGCCGTTAATGCCGAAGCCAATAATAACCAAATGGTCATTCATGGTCGCTTGAGGTGACTCCAGATCAACATCTATACCGGTCTTGGTTTTAGTTGACAGGGGAAGACGCAGAAAAACTTCAGCGATACGAGGACTGAGACCGATGCTGAACGGTGTGATGGCCATGGTCAAAACCGATACAATGATAAACAATTGGTAGAAGTCAGGGCTTAACAACTGGTAATCCAATCCCACCCGGGAAAGGATAAAAGAAAACTCGCCCACCTGATTAAGGGCAAAACCTGCCAGAATTGCTGTCCTGATGGGGTATCCCAGGGTTGAGACCACTCCTCCGGCTACTACAGCTTTGACCAACAGTATTATCAGGGCCGCCCCGGTTAAGACCAGCGGGTTCTGTAAAAAAGTGGCAACATTAAACAGCATCCCCACCGAAACGAAGAATATGCTGGTGAATACATCACGAAAGGGCAATATACTGACCAGGGCTTGATGGTTGTAATCCGATTCGGATATGATCAACCCGGCCAGAAATGCCCCTAGGGAAAGAGACAGGCCTATACTGGAGGTCAGCCAGGCCACCGCCAGACCGATGGTAACAGTGCTTATGAGAAACAATTCCCTGCTTTGCTGGCGGGCGATGTGATGAAAGACAAAAGGCGCCAGCCACCGGGCGCTGATAAATAAAAACAGTAATACCAGCAAGACTTTGACTACCAGCAATGAGATCGATTCCCCGGTCCCGCCCGCAATATTGGCTAACATTGGGGTAAACAGCATCATGGGGATAATCACGATATCTTGAAAGATCAGAATGCCCAGTATATTGCGGCCATGCGGTGAATCGATCTCGGACCGGTCCTGAATCAACTTTAGCACAATGGCAGTACTGCTCAGCGAGACCAAGAAACCGATAAATAAGGATACATTCCAGGGATATCCTACTTCTATCATGATAAGCATGGTAGCCAGGGAGGTAAACAATACCTGTAAGGCTCCCCCCAAGAAGACGCTCTTCTTAATTTGCAGCAGCTGCCTGAGCGAAAACTCGATGCCGATAGTGAAAAGCAGCAAAATAATCCCCAGTTCAGCCATGACATCTACGCTCTCAACATCATTAACCATACCAAAGCCGTGGGGACCGGCCAGTACACCCGTAATCAAAAGGCCGACCACACTGGGGATCCTTATTTTGTGGCAGATATATATGACAATAATCGCCAAACCAAATATAAGTACGATATCATTGAGAAGGGGTATGTGCATCTATCTACCTCCCTGACACAATATTTAGATCTAAAAAAGAACTGATCCGGTCCTGGTCACTCCACATCCTCATTCAGCCTGGCATGGTATTTAAATCTAAAAGAACACTGGACGGTCTGGCAGCTTATAAGGCATAGCCTAATAAACCTTTTCCCGCCTATTCGACAAATCAGCTGCGATTTAGCCTGTCCTAAACCGTGCTCTTAAAGTTGTCTCAAAGGATTCCCACTATGAATTATTGTTATCCTCCAATAAGTATTATATCTATTGATGGCTGCTTAGACCACCTCCCAGCACAAGGCACCACATCAAAACCCGCGGTTATTCACATGCGCTCAGCAGAGCAATGATCCCAGATTGATAATACTTTTTGATAATAAAACTCAGATTATCATCTTTCAAATCGCACGATCAGCAAATGGGGTACTGGTTGTGTTTTTGTTCCATTTTGTTCTATATTATACATATAATTACATTTAATCCGAAGTTGATTTTTATTCGCCAGGGAGGGAATTATGTTCAAGGGTAAAAGAGTGGTTAGACGAGTCGATGAATTAGGACGCATTAGATTGCCAGCGGAAATAATAAACGCTTTAAACATAAAATCAGGGGATTACCTGGAGTTCTTCCCCAGGGAGGACAGTATCACCGCGCAAAAATATTTGCCGACCTGTGTTTTCTGCGGACAATTTGAAAATGTAATCAAATACAATAACACGTTCGTATGCAAGGCGTGCATCGAGAAAATGACCGCTTCTGAAGACAGTTAGGATCATCCTTAGAGGACCACCGCAAGAATCCGGCTCTGCTCAAGCTGAAAATACAGTCTGCCAAAGCTGAATCATATAAAGATCTGCTGACAGTCTTATATTCTCGCTTCAGTACTTGAAAACGCCATATTAATTGAAGCTTAGAGTGCCAAAATAATCATAAAAAAGGAAATCAGGGTATCTTCCTACCCTGATTGATAAGTGCTTGGTATGTAATGTGTGTCCATTTTAGATGCAGCTTGTGCAGTTAAGGAAACAGATGTTTTGGTTTACAACAGCCTGCATAGTCCAGGCGGGGTATTCACGCCAGCATTCCGATGCATAAGTGGGCCAATACAGCCCTTCTTAATCATAGTCAATCCAATAGGAAACCTGGCATCGCCAGGCTAGAAATATTGTACGCATTTTAAGTAATTCGTCTTTGCTTTACTTAATTTGCGTAATATAATATAGCTAAGGGGAAATAAATGATGAAACGACGGGACTTGATTAAAAAACTCGAATCCGCCGGATTTCGCAAAATCAGAGACGGAGATCATAGTATTTATAGAGCCCCGGATAAGCGAACCGTACAAATCCCAAGGCACCGTGAAATCAACGAAAATACAGCCAGGCAAATTCTAAAGGATGCGGGATTGAAATAAAACTCTGCTTCCCTGAGATTTAAAATGCCAAATATTATAATAAATTAGAAAGGAGACGCTATCCATGGAATATATTTATCCGGCTATCTTTGAACAAAACAGCGATGGCAGCTATACAATTACCTTTCCCGACTTACCCGGCTGCATTAGTGAGGGGAAATCTTTGGGTAACGCTATAGACATGGCTCAAAGCGCCTTAACGCAATGGATTGAATATTTGATAGAAGAGAAAGAATCTATTCCTAATCCCAGGAATATTAAGACAATCAAACCTATAAAAAATCAATTCGTAAATCTTGTCCGGGCCAATATACGCGATAACCGTGCAGTGCGCCGCACTGTCAGCATTCCCGGATGGTTAGATGCGAAAGCTACTGATGCTGGAGTTAGTTTATCAAAAGTTCTTCAAGAAGCCCTGCGCGAAAAACTTAGAGTTTAATATTCAATACTCGTAATATTCAGGAACTCGCCGTAATGGAATACGGCAAAAGGCTCAGAACAAAAACAGCTTCGCATTGGAAACGATAACGAAAATATGAACTTCTCTTTTTAACAATTGTAAAGCTTCCTTAAAATAAATACCTGAATTTTTGCATTATCTATAAAGCGGCAAAGAGGAAAATTGGGGTTCAACACATCTGCGGAGACTAAACGAGAAATAGTGGCAACCTATGTTAAGAATGCCACTATATTGGGAACAAATATTGATTTGGTATTTAAGTTGCAATTAAAAAGTTTGGATAATGTTGGTGTCGGAGGGGGGACTTGAACCCCCACGCCTCTCAGCATACGCCCCTCAAACGTACGTGTCTGCCCGTTCCACCACTCCGACATATATTGCAGCGATTTGTCATCCCTGCAAAGGGTATTATACAACAGCCGCACTTGGGTGTCAATTAAGGAATATAGCCCTTCACAGCCACACTTTGTTAAATAATTATACTAATAAAAAAGGCAAGTATTTATACTTTGCCATCGGTGGGCGTCTGCAGCGCATTACTTAACACCGGCTTCTTCAATTCCGCTTTAAACCAGTCCACGGTATCTAAGCCATCCACCTCTAAACTGTCTACATTTTCACGCACCAGTTTGGCGGTGGCGGTCTGAAAGAGCCATATACAGGGAGCATCGTCAATAATCATCTGCTCTGCTTTTTGCAGCAGCTTTACACGCTCTTTCTCATCCCCGATGGACGCCCGTGAGCTGTCAAGCACCAGGTCCACCTGGTTGTTATTATAGGCGAAGTAATTGGTACTCCCTATATGTGAGCTGTGGAATAGGCTATACAGGATGCTGTCGGAATCAGGGTAGTCAGCCGACCACTCCAGCCTGAACAGAACCAGGTTATAACTGGCAAGCTGTTTTTTATAATAATCCCAGGTAAGTGGGGCCAACTGAACCGGTATACCTACTTCTGACAACTGGCTGGCAATGATTTCAACCACCCGCTGATGCCCTTCCCCCTGGTTGTAGGCCAGCATCAGCGGACTCAGTCCCTTGCCGCCCGGATATCCGGCCTGCTCCAGCAACTGGCGGGCCTTCTCCGGGTCATAGCCATATCCCTGTATGTCCGTATTGTGACCCGGCATCTCCGCAGGAAGCACCCCTTTTAAAGGGATATAGGTCTCTCCCAGAACATCCTTATTGATAGCCTGACGGTCAACAGCGTAGTTTATAGCGCGCCGCAGCAGGTAATTGCCGTTGAAAGGCTTCTTATTCAGGTTAAAGCCGATGCCGTACAGTGTATAGAGCGGTTTTTCCACCAGCATTTCTTTCAGCTCCGGATCGTTGCGCAATCCCGGCAAATCCTGCGGGGTTACCTTATCCAAATAGTCCAGTTGCCCCGCTTTGAACTCCGCTAAGGCCTGGGCAGGATCTTTGAATATTTTCACCTCGATCGCTTTGATCGGCGATGATCCTTGGTGATGGTTCTCATTCTGCAGCAAGGATAAGCGTTGCTCGCTATTTTGCTGCAGTATAAAGGGACCGGTCCCAGGAGGGGGTACAGCGCTGTCTTTGCTGTCGTATACCCAGAAAACCGGGTGGGTCAGCATATAAATAAAAGCGGCATTGGGAGTTGTCAGGGTAATCTCCAGAATATTTCCGTTGCTGGCCTTTAAGCCTGCAATTTCCGAACTCTTTCCCTGTAAAAAATCCGAGCTCCCTGCTATGGGAAGAAATAGGGATATATGACTCCCTTCTTTGCTGCCAGCCAGGGTCTTCTCCCAGCAAGTTTTAACATCAGCGGCCTGAACCTTTTTCCCGTTGCTGAATTGTACATTACGCAGTTTAAAAACGATCTTCTGGCCGTTTTCTTCATACTTCCACTCATCAGCCAGCAAAGGCTTGGCCTGTTTACCGGGCTCATCGTACTGCACCAGCCCTTCGTAGAGCATAGAACCGACCAGCCGCTCTTCATGACTTAGAATCCGGGCAGGCTCGAGGCTGTTGACAGGTGCGGTGAGGCCTACATTTAAGGCCCTGCTATCAAGACTGGCGGTGTACACCAGGCGACTCGCGGCATAGATGGCAAGGGCTCCCAAAGTCAGGGCCAGCGCCAGGAGCACCAAGGCAGGCCCAGGTCTGCGCCGTCGATAGATTATCATACCATTCCCTCCCCCTGGAATTATTCATTTCCATTATATTGTAATTTAGGGAATGATATTCCGCGTGTCGTAACAAGTAGGCCAGGTGCGGCCCCATATATGAAAGGCTGATTTGTTGGCTCATTTGTAAATGGCCTGGTAGGCTTCATAATTCTGGAGAACATTCTTCACGTACTGTCTGGTTTCAGGAAAAGGAATGGACTCTATATGCTGTTCGCTGCCGTCCCACTGTCCGCTCAGGATCCATTCCCTCACTCTGCCGCTGCCAGCGTTGTAAGCCGCCACCACTATTGGCAAGCGCCCTGCAAATTCCTTATTGAGGCTGGCCAGGTACCAGCAGCCGAATTCTATATTAACCTGGGGGTCATGAAGATCAGCGGTATCAAACTGTTTAATACTCTTTTGTGCGGCAATCCAATCCGCGGTTTCCGGCATGATTTGCATCAAGCCTCTGGCTCCCACCGGCGAGCGGGCGGTGGTCTGAAACCCGCTTTCCGCCCGGATGATGGAGAATATCAGGTAGGGATCAACATCGTATTGCTGGGCGGCATTAAATACTATAGTGCGGTGGGGCTGGGGATAAAACAGTGTAATCCATTTGGGAAAAGTTAAAGTCACTATGATAAAAAAAATAATCGTGGCCCAAACCACAATCGCCAATTTTTTGCCTATCCGCAGTCGCAACATTCCCACCCCCCAAATCCCATTTAATAAGTTATATTATTGCGTGGCCTGTCTGATTTCTTTGAAATATCTGGCAACCTGTTGCCGGGTGTATTCCAATGAGAAGCGGTTGTCGATGACCACTTTGGCCCGGCGCGCTTTTTCTTCCAGCGGCATCTGCGCGGCAATACGCTGCTCAGCATATTCGCGTTTGATGCCATCCCGGGCCATCAAACGCTCAACCTGGGTTTCATAATCCACCCATACCACCCAGACCTGGTCGCATATTTTATCCATATGGGTCTCATACAGCAGAGGCACTTCCAGGCCTACTATAGCCTGGGGATGGCTGGTCCTGATTTCCCGCAAGCGGTTGCGGAATTCGGCCATAATATGGGGATGGGTGATGGAGTTTAGTTTCTTAAGCTGCTCGGGGTGACTGAAGACACACCGTCCCAGCTTGATCCGGTCAATACTCTGATCCTGGTTAATAAAGCCCGGTCCGAAGTACTCGACAATATCCCTCCAGGCCGGCCGGCCCGGCTCCACTACTTGACGGGCCACTTCATCAGCGTCAATCACCAGCATGCCCAGGCTGCGAAGCTGCCTGGCAACCGTGCTTTTCCCGCTGGCTATGCCGCCTGTTATTCCTATCACGTACATATCCTCACCTCTACACGAATTCCATCAATCCGATGCAAATAAGAACCAAACCCGGAATCCATGATGATATGCTCTGCAAACGCCGGCTGAGGACCCGGTGTCCCAGGATGATCCCCAAATTGACCACAATAAATTTTACCACACCGACGGTTATGGCAGTATAAAAAATATTAAAACCGGTCATCGCCACCCCAACACCTGCTCCCAGGGCATCCAAGGCCAGAGCCAGCCCCAGAAAGAAAGCTTCCCGGGTACTGATTTCCCCGGAGGCGTCAAAATCGGCTCGGGCAGGCTCTTTTAAGATCTGTACTATGATGCCCAAAAAGCGTATGGAAAAAGTGATAAAAGGCTCTTTATCATCAATTTCCAACCGGTTGATTTTCTCCCTGAAGGCATTGAGCAGGAAATAGATACCTACTGCAATCACCACCAGGGCTCCAATATTTGCAGCCCCATGCGGCTGCAGATAAGTCATCAGGCCTTGCCCTATAAGCATGGAAGTAGTAACCGCCAGGCAGGACGCAAACGCTATAACAATCAATGAAAGCACCGGGATGCGGATTTTATTTAACCCGTAAGAAAGGCCGACCATGAAGCCATCTGCACTAACCGCCAAAGCAAACATTACCATAACAAAAAGTTCCATCTCATGCACCTCTAGCTGTAATAATCTCTCTGTACGTAATTACTATATGGCTAGAAGTGTAACTGTGTGAGGGCTGATTATTTCTGGCAAGATGGGCAGAAATGACTACTGCGCCCATTGATGACCTGGCGCACGACAGGCTGTTGGCAACGGGGACAGGGCAAATCCTGGCGTCCATAAACCTTGAGGTAGTCCTGGAACTCCCCTTTTTGCTTGTAGCCGTCCTGGAAATCGCGCAAGGTCGTGCCGCGCTGGTCTATGCCTGATCTAAGCACTTGTTTAATAGCTTGAACAAGACGGTGGACCTCGCCGGGTTCCAGTGAGCCTGCGCTTCTGTCCGGACGGATTCCAGCCTCGTACAGGGCTTCGTCGGCATAGATGTTGCCGATGCCGCCGATGAGATGCTGGTTTAACAGCAGGGTTTTTATGGCGACCCGGCGGTTGCTAAGCAATGGTTTAAGATAACGGGAGTTAAAATTCCGGGAGAGCGGCTCAATTCCCATATCTTTTAACATGATACGGGGATCCTTTACCAGCCATAGTCCCCCGAATCGGCGGGCATCCTGAAACCACAGTTCCAGTTCATTATCCAGTTCGAAGACTATATGAACGTGCTTTTGCAGCTCTTTTCCCCGAGGCTCCAGATAAACCCGTCCGGACATACCCAAATGGGCTACCATATATCTTCCGGTGTCAGTTTCGAATATTAGAAACTTTCCGCGCCGGGATATAGCGGAGATACGCTGGCCTATGTAATCAGCCGGCCGGTTCTCCCAGGAGCGTATATATTCAGGCTTCATTACCTTTATATCATCTATGGTTAATCCAACCATGCCCTGCAAGGATTCTTTTATAGTTTCAACTTCTGGCAATTCCGGCATTAGTCAACTTCCCTTTTAATCAACTTCTATTTCCTTCATGTCGTACCAGTTTGAGCCCTGTTTAACTGTGACCACCAAGGGCACTTTCAGCTTATAAGCATTTTCCATATTGTTTTTAAGCAGCCGGGCAATCTCCTCACCATGGGACAGCGGCACCTCTAAAACCAGTTCATCATGAACTTGCAGCAATAGGCAGGATTCCAGCCGGCGCTGCTCCAGCTCCTGAAAAACCTTTATCATAGCCAGCTTGATAATATCGGCCGAAGTACCTTGGATGGGAGTGTTTAATGCGATGCGGCGGGCATTGTTCTGCACGATGCGGTTTTTAGCCCGCAGATCAGGCAGATAGCGGCGGCGCTTCAACACCGTTTCCACATAGCCGTGCTCCCGGCCAAATTCCACTATCTCTTCCATGTAGCGCTGTACCCCGGGATAGGTGTTCAAATAATTGTCAATGTAAATCCGGGCTTCCTTGCGGCTCACCCCGGTGTCATGAGCCAGCCGGAAATCTCCCATGCCGTATATGATGCCGAAATTGATGGCCTTGGCCTTGCGGCGCATATCGGAGCTGACCTGGTCTAACCCTACGGCGAAGATTTCCGCCGCGGTGCGGGTGTGGATATCGATACCCTGGCGGAAAGTCTCAATAAGGGTTTCATCTCCGCTGATATGGGCTAGGGAACGCAAATCGATTTGCGAATAATCCGCTGCCAATATCACATGCTCCTTGTTTTTGGCGGTGAAGGCGGCCCGGATGCGGCGTCCTTCTTCCATGCGGATAGGTATGTTCTGCAGGTTGGGTTCCACGCTGGAAAGGCGTCCGGTGGCGGTCTGGGCCTGTTTAAAAATGGTGTGCACCCTTCCGGTCTGAGGATGAATCAGGCTCTGCAAAGCATCCACGTAAGTGGTTTTCAGTTTAGTAAGCTGGCGGAAATTCAATATGTGCCCGATAATCTCATGCTGGTCAAGAAGCTGTTCTAAAACCTCGGCATCAGTCGAATATCCGCTTTTGGTCTTCTTAACCGGCGGCAGACCCAGGTTGTCAAAAAGTACTTTGGCCAGTTGCCGGGGCGAGTTGATGTTAAAAGTCCCTCCGGCCTGTTCAAAGATCACTTTTTCAGCCCTTTCGATGCCCTGTTCCATTTCATCGGCAATGGTGTGCAAGACTTCACCGTCGACCTGGATGCCGTTGAATTCCATTCTCGCCAGAACGGTGGAAAGGGGCAGTTCCACATCATAGTATAATAATCGGGATTCAGCCGGCAACTCAGCCTGCAGGGACCTGCACAATGCGGTTAACTGCCCGGCCTGCTGCCCGGGCCGATCGCCGGCAATTGTTATATTGAGGTACTTGTACAGCGTGTCCCGGAACTGCTCGCCATCAAAGACCGGATCCAATACATAGGCTAACAAAAGGCTGTCCAGGGTAACGCCCCTGAGCTTGATGCCGCAGCGTGCCAGCAATACCTCTGCAAATTTGGCGTTATGAACCGATTTCTTGATCTCACCCGATTCAAGCATGGGTTTGAGCCATTGCAGCTTATACTGCTGATCTTCAGTTATTGCCAGCCCAAAAACATATGTATCTGAGGACAGATATATCTCTTCGATCCTGGCCCACATGGGGTGATGATAACTGGCGATGATGAAAAGCCCTATCTCGCTTCCCAGCAGATTCAGGGCATCCTCGTATTCCGCCTCGGTTTCAACCATTATTACGTCTACTTCCGGTTGCTCAGGCTGTACGCCGGATTCTGAAGACAGGCTTTGCTGCAGGTTTTTGAGCAGACTGTTGAATTCCAGACGCTGGTATAATTCCATCAGGGTCTCAGGATCCGGGGAGCGGCGTTTATAATCATCAAGATCATAGGGCAGATCCATGTCCCGCACAATCGTACCCAGAGTCCTGCTGGTGAAAGCCTGTTCCTGATAACTGGCCAGTAAATCAGCCTGTTTGGCCCTGAGACCGTTCAGATGCTGATAAAGGTTTTCCAGGCTTTGATATTCTTTGATGAGTTTTATGGCGGTCTTGGGGCCGATTCCCGGAACACCGGGTATATTGTCAGAGGTGTCGCCCATCAGGCCTTTGATCTCAACCAACTGCTCCGGCTCCACCTCCCATTTTTCTAAAACCTTTTGAACATCATAGCGGTCGATTTCAGTTATTCCCTTGCGGGTCATCAAAACCGTTACCGACTCGGAAACCAGCTGCAAGGTATCCGAATCGCCGGTCAAAATCAAACAGGTGTCGCCCTGCTGGGCAGCCTTGGTACTCAGGGTGCCGATGATGTCGTCAGCTTCAAAACCCTGCCTTTCTATATAAGGAACATTCATAGCCTCCAGGGCATCGCGCAGCAGCTGGAATTGCCCAACCAGTTCATTGGGCGGCTCCGAACGGGTCCCTTTATAATCATTGTAAATCTCGTTGCGAAAGGTCTCCCGGCTTTTGTCAAATGCAACCACTATGTGTGTCGGCTGTTCCTCCGCCACCACCCGGTTAAACATGGTCAAAAACCCATAGACCCCATTGGTATAAACACCTTCCCGATTATGCAACAGGGGTAAGGCATAGAATGCTCTAAACAATAGACTGTTGCCGTCGATCAGCATGAGTTTGGTCTCTTTCAACAAATTCACTCTCCAACGCGTTTTAAATATTATATCATCTTTATATACGATATACAGGGATGTGGCCGGAGGAACAACACCAGGGGCCGTCATTGCCGGGCCAATCCTAACCGAAACGGCGCAACAATAACAGCCCCTGATGTCACAGTATGATGGTCAGTCTCCCCAGCCCTCCAGGTCTAATCCACTAAAGCCTGACTTAATCCAGGCGTTTTTTTATATCCTTCCAAAGGCGGCGAGGAGCTTTGGGATTATCCAATTTACGCAAGATCAGGCACATGCGGTGCAGCTGGGATAATTTCTCCCGACAGTCCAGACAAGACTCCAGGTGTGTTTTTACCTCCCGGGTTTCTTCGGGATCGGTCATCTCATCCAGGTAGGCGGACAATAGCAGATATACTTGTGAGCATCCCATTCCCATTCCATGCGCCCTCCTCGTATATATGACGAGGACTTCACGGTAAATGTTCCCTGTCCAGTAATTTTCTTCTCAATAATTCCCTGGCCCGGCTGAGCCTGGATTTTATCGTTCCGCTGGAGATATTTAGCATCTGGGCGATCTCATCGTAGCTGAATTCCATAATGTCTTTAAGCAGCAATACCATTCGATGCTCAGGCTTCAGCTGATTGAGCAGGGACTGTATGTATTGAGCCTGTTCTTTTTGTTCATATAATTCGTCGATGGGTATTGTATCATCCAATATAATTGGTTTCATCTCCCCATCCGCCCCCAAGACGGGCTGATCCAGGGACTGGGCTGGAATGTGGCGCTTCCTGCGGCGCATTTCGTCCAGACAAACATTGGTGGTGACCCGATAGAGCCAGGTTCCAAAACGCGAGGAGCCTTTAAACGTGCCTAAAGAGCGATAGGCTTTGATAAAGGCTTCCTGGGTCAGGTCATATGCATCCTCATCATTTCCGCTGTATCTATAACAAAGGGTGTATATCTTATCCTGGTACTTTGTGACCAGTTTTTCAAACCCCCTCTCATCGCCCTTAAGGGTTTGCTTCACCAGTTCAATATCCGCATCCATATACTGCTCCTAGTACTATATATTTGAAATAATATTAATCGTCAGATAAGCAATCATACTACTTTTTCGCCGTATATCACCAGATTCCTTTGTTTTTCGCATTCCTAATTCTGGTGCTGATAGAGCATTCATCCAGCAGTAGCGGCTCTTGCCAGGAGTGGGTCTAATCTCCATCCTTGACAAGGCTGGCACAGCCATTTATAATTATTCTTGCCTTGAATATGTAAGCCAGAGTGTCGGAATTGGCAGACGAGCGCGATCAAAATCCAGTGCGCTAAAGCCCCTTTTCGACCGGTCGGCGGCTCCCAAAACCGCGTGGTTGCTGGGTTCTTGATAACTTCATAGTCTTTATGGTTTTTCATAT
>NZ_DCEA01000041.1:0-16186 GCF_002316705.1 Syntrophomonas sp. UBA1041 | reverse complement strand
TCACTTCCATTAACAGCTAAATTGATTTACCATACCGGGGAACAACAGCAGGGATTAACCCCTGCTGTTGTTTCTACCCAAAATCAGGTAACATTGACACCTTGCTTACAGTGTGATAGAGTATTCTAGGATTTTTGTGTACCAGGATGGAGGTGTCGAAGAGCATGAGGGTCGGTATAACCATGGCCTGCACCGAGTGCAAGCAGCGCAATTATACAACCACCAAAAACAAGAAGAAGCATACCGAAAAAGTTGAAGTGAAAAAGTACTGCAGATTTTGCAATACCCATACCGTCCATAAGGAAATTAAGTAGAATCAGGATGTGAAAGTTTTGACCAAGAACAGCAGTCCTGCCAAAAAAGATGAAAACGTCAAAGGCAAATGGGATCAAGTTAAAGGATTCATGCTGGGTGTATGGTATGAATTGAAAAAGGTCCACTGGCCTAACCGCCAACAGCTCCTGGCCTATACCGGCGTGGTGCTGGTTTCGGTAGCCTTTGTAGCCATACTGATCTGGATCTTTGATATGGGCTTATCATTCGCCCTGGACAGATTATTTAAAGCCTTTGCTTAAAGGAGGTAGTTCCCATGACCACATCGAAAGTTGATTCCGCATTACCGGAAGAGGTTGGAACTGCTGCAGAGGCTGCGCCCGAGACCCGGGGAGAATGGTTCGTGGTTCATACCTATTCGGGTTATGAAAACAAGATCAAAGTGGACCTGGCTAAAAGGGTTGAATCCATGAATATGCAGGATAAGATCTTTGATGTTTTAATCCCTGAAGAAAAAGAGGTCGAGTATAAAGGCGGCAAAAGGAAGGTCACCAGCAAGCGGGTATTCCCCGGCTATGTTCTGGTAAACATGATTATGAGCGAGGATTCCTGGTATGTGGTTCGACACACTCCCGGTGTCACTGGATTTGTAGGCAGCGGCAGCAAGCCCATTCCTCTGCGCGAAGATGAAATCAACAAAATCCTGCGCCAAATGGGCCTGATCGAAAGCAAACCGAAATTCATTGATATCGAAATCGGGGAGAACATCAGGGTTCGCACTGGCCCCTTTGCCAATTTCGAGGGCATCGTCAAAGAGCTGCTCCCGGATAGAGGAAAAGTAAGGGTTAATATTTCCATGTTCGGCAGGGAAACCCCAGTCGAGCTGGATTATGAACAAATAGAAAAACTGTAAGGAGGTGAAGAGTTGGCTAAAAAGGTTATTGGCAAGGTATCATTACAGATCAGCGCCGGAAAAGCCACCCCTGCCCCGCCAGTCGGGCCTGCACTGGGTCAATATGGTGTCAATATTATGGGATTTTGCAAGGATTATAACGCCAGGACAGCTGATAAAACCGGTTTTATCATCCCGGTTGAGATCACCGTCTTTGAAGACCGTTCCTTTACCTTCGTATTGAAGTCCCCACCGGCCTCAGACCTCTTAAAGAAGGCCGCCAGTGTTGAAAAAGGCTCAGGTGAGCCTAATAAGAAAAAGGTCGGCAAAGTGACTCGGGCCAAGGTCGTAGAAATCGCTGAAACCAAGAAAGATGACCTGAACGCAGCCGATCTGGACGCTGCTATTCGCATGATCGAGGGCACCGCGCGCAGTATGGGATTGGAAGTAGTCGAATGACACTAATGTGGGAGGATTAAATCCGCACCAACCACAAGGAGGTATACTTAATGAAACGAGGCAAGGCCTATCAGGACGCTGCCAAACAAATCGACAGAACGCAATTGTACGAACCAGCCCAGGCATTGCAAATGGTTAAAGACATTGCCAAGGCCAAGTTCGATGAAACCGTAGAAGTTCACATCAAATTAGGGGTAGACCCCCGCCATGCTGACCAGCAGGTTAGAGGCACGGTCAGCCTGCCGCACGGAACCGGAAAAACCCGGAGAGTGCTGGTTTTTGCTAAAGGAGAAAAAGTAAAAGAGGCCGAAAATTCCGGAGCTGACTATGTCGGCGCCGAAGACCTCGCCGAGAAGATCCAGGGCGGCTGGTTTGATTTCGATGTCGCGGTCGCTACACCGGACATGATGGCGGTGGTTGGTAAGTTAGGTAAAATATTGGGGCCTCGCGGTCTTATGCCCAACCCCAAATCAGGCACTGTAACCTTCGATATCGAGCGCACCATCAAGGAACTCAAGGCTGGACGCATTGAATACCGTGTGGATAAAAACGCTATTATTCATGCGCCTATCGGCAGAGTATCCTTCGAGATTGACAAGCTGCAGGAAAACCTGACGGTTTTTTCCGAAGCATTAATCAAGGCCCGCCCGGCTGCAGCCAAAGGTCAGTACATGCGCTCAGTTACGGTCTGTTCAACTATGGGCCCGGGGATTAAAATCAACCCGTTGGTATTGGCTGCCATGAGCAAATAAGCCTTACCCTATACAAAAACTGCAAATCAAAACCGTAGACAGCCGGTGGGAAACCTTAAAGAACGTCGTTCGCCAGCCGAGGTTATGATCGAATAGATTTATGATATAGACTATTGGATAACCTCTGCACAGGCTGCAGAGGTTTTTGATTTGTGGCCCAAATGACAAAAAGGGGGTGAAGTAAAATGCCGAAATTGGAAGAAAAACAAAAGGTTGTGCAGCAGCTTCAAGACAGGATCGATAAAGCCAGCTTGATCATTTTCACCGACTATCGCGGCTTGAATGTTGAAGAGATGACCTCTCTGAGGAACCGGCTGCGCATTCCCGGTGTGGAATACCGGGTGGTTAAAAACACCATGATGGAATTTGCCCTGGGCAACTGTGGCTACAATGAGATCGTCAATCAGATTGACGGTCCCAATGCGGTTTTATTCAGTGACGATGACCTGGTAACACCCGCCAAAGCCATTTATGAGTTCATCAAGGAGCGCAAGAAACTCGAGGTCAAAGTGGGAATCGTGCAGGGCCAGGTGGTGGCGGCCGACCGTATTAAGGCTTTGGCCGACCTGCCGCCTAAAGAAGTACTCCTGGCTCAGGTAGTGGGAACCATGCAGGCTCCGATAACCAGCCTGGTGTATGTGCTTAATGCCAACATATCCGGATTAGCCCGGGCATTGGATCAAATCCGCGTACAGAAAGCCGCCGGCTAAGCCAATAGATAGACTGCCTAAAAGAATAATTAAGAAACAGGAGGTTTTTTCAATGAGTAAAGTACAGGAAGTTATCGATATCGTTAAAGGTCTCACCGTTCTGGAACTGTCCGAGCTGGTCAAGGCATTGGAAGAAGAATTCGGCGTGAGCGCCGCCGCCCCCATGGCGGTTGCCGCTGCTCCGGCCGCCGCCGCCGAGCCCGAAGAAGAACAGACCGAGTTCGATGTAATCCTGACTTCTTCCGGCGAGAAGAAGGTCAATGTCATCAAGGTAGTCCGCGAACTGACCAGCCTGGGCCTGAAAGAGGCCAAAGATCTGGTTGACGCCGCACCCAACCCCATCAAGGAAAAGGTCACCAAACAGGAAGCCGCTGAAATCAAAGCCAAGATCGAAGAGGCCGGCGGAACTGTGGAGATCAAATAACTTGCCCCATAAAAAGGTGCTGTGCAGGCAGCACCTTTTTTTATTGGGAAATTCGTAATAAGATTATATTAGAATGGTGCAACCTGGGAATATATATAGAAGGGTTTAATAACAGGGGATAGGGGGATGATTCTATAATGAGGCTGAATGTGGTTTTTCTGGTCTTAGTATTATTGTTGGCCTGCCCTGCAGATGTCTTGGCCGCCGATTTCGACTGGACCCTGACCTGGCAAAACGGTCAGATTCTAACTGAAACCATAACTACCGATGACCCGGATCTTATTAACCCGGAGGGTGGCTGGCAGCGGCAGAGCGGGCAGCCTGATACCTTCACCCGCCAGATTGAGGGCTGGACTTCCTACAACCAACTGTCCGACCGTTTGCCCATTGTGGCTAAAACCAAGAACTATGTGGCTGTTAAAATTACCAAGATAACGCTTGATTCACAAACCTATAAGGAAGGCACCACGTTCTATGATTTGACCGCTGCTAGATCAGGCCAGGTCAAAATGGAAGTTCCCGGCTTTATCATGAAAGCCAGGCCGGCTGTGAAATCACAATGGCCTGAAGGCTTTGCCGCCACCTGGGCCATTGCGACCCAGGCAGAGACTGAAGAGTATAGATTCGCAATGACCGCCATTACCATTGAGATTCTGCCATCAGTTATAAGCCTCCTGGTCATTGGCTGGGGCCTTATCTGGATAGTCTACCGGCGGCAGGTCAAGCGCATGGAGAGGCTGATCGATGCCAGGTATTCTCTGGATAATGTTGTGCAAGCAGAGATTCCCACTATAGAGCAAGCCGAAGATAAACCTGATATATAATGAAAAAGTGAAAAAATTACAGAAAACCCTTGACCTCCAGTACCTCATATGCTAACATTAATACTTGCCATTTAGTAATAAACTAAGTGGCTTTATGGTATAAATGCTGGGGTAGTTTCGAATAAAGCGAGGTTTTAGATTAGGCCTTGCTTTTCACTCTTTTCGGATTAAAAAAAAGGGGTGAACACTGGATGGCAAAAGTTGAACAATATGGTCGAGTCCAGCGGCTCAGTTACTCAAGGATCGATGAACCCATTGAGCTGCCCAATCTTATCCAGATGCAGCTGAGTTCCTACCGCTGGTTTATCGAAAAGGGATTAAGGGAGGCTTTACAGGAAGTATTCCCCATATCCGATTTTACCGGCAATTTGGAATTAGGTTTCATTGATTACAGCCTGGGTGAACCCAAGTACGAGGTTCACGAATGCAAGGAAAGGGATGTTAGCTATCAAGCCCCCTTGAAACTGAAGGTGCGGCTTACAGATAAAGAAAACGGGGAGATTAAAGAATCAGAAGTGTATATGGGTGATCTTCCCCTCATGACCGACAAGGGAACCTTCATTATTAATGGTGCGGAACGTGTGGTTGTCAGCCAATTGGTAAAATCGCCCGGGGTATATTTTAATGACCGCGTGGATGTGGCCGGCAACAAATTGTATGGCTCCACCATCATTCCCAACCGCGGGGCCTGGTTTGAACTGGAAATGGACAGCGCCGGGGTTATCTATACCCGTATAGACAAGACCCGTAAAATCCCGGTTACGGTACTTTTAAGATGCATTGGCTTTGAGACCAATGAGGTCATTCTCAGTCTTTACGAAGAGGAAGAGATCCTCGCCAAAACCCTGGACAAGGATACCACCACCAACAAGAAGGAAGCCCTGATCGAATTTTACCGCCGTCTCCGTCCCGGAGAAATGGCTACGGAAGACGCCGCGGAACAGCTCTTGAACAACCTGTTCTTCGATCCGCGCCGCTACGATATGGCCCAGGTAGGCCGTTACAAGGTGAATAAAAAGCTGGGTCTGGACATTCCGGTTGAAACCAGACATTTAACCGTAAAAGACATCACCGCCACCATCGGCTATCTCATCCGTCTGATTCAGGGCGATGGCAAGACCGATGTTATCGACCACCTCGGCAACCGCCGTCTGAGGTCAATTGGCGAACTCCTGCAGAACCAGTTCCGCACCGGTTTGGTACGCATGGAGCGGGTGGTGCGGGAGCGTATGAGCATCCATGATGTGGAGAGCTTGACCCCCCAGGTACTTATTAATATCCGGCCTATCACCGCAGCGGTGAAGGAGTTCTTTGGCAGCTCACAGCTGTCGCAGTTTATGGACCAAACCAATCCCCTGGCCGAACTCACTCACAAAAGACGCTTGAGCGCCCTGGGACCAGGTGGCCTGACCCGCGAGAGGGCCGGCTTCCAGGTCCGCGACGTGCACCATTCGCACTACGGCAGGATCTGCCCCATCGAGACCCCTGAAGGTCCCAACATAGGACTGATCGGGAATCTGGCCACCTTCGGGAGGGTCAATGACTTCGGGTTTATCGAAACCCCTTATCGCAAAGTGGATAAGGCCACGGGCAGGGTGCTGGAAGAGATTCACTATCTGTCCGCAGATGAAGAGGAAGAATTCGTGGTAGCTCAGGCCAATGCTCCCCTGGACGAGAACGGCTATTTCAGGGAGGACCGCGTCGAGGCCCGTTTCGCGGAAGAGATCCTGGAGGTGCCGGTAAACCGTGTAGACTATATGGACGTTTCCCCCAAACAGGTCTTCAGTGTGGCCACCTCGTTGATCCCCTTCCTGGAAAACGATGACGCCAACCGCGCTCTGATGGGGGCCAATATGCAGCGCCAGGCGGTGCCGCTGGTACGCACCCAGGCTCCGGTGGTTGGCACCGGCCTGGAGTATAAGGCGGCCAAGGACTCGGGAGCCGTGGTTCTTTCCAAAAAATCCGGACGGGTGCGCAAAGTCAGTGCCGACCGCATCGTGATCGACACTGATGGCGGAGGCATCGAAATCCATAATCTGCTGAAGTTTGTACGTTCCAATCAGGGTACCTGCTATAACCAGCGGCCTATTGTAAGAGCCGGAGACTATGTGGAAGCCAATGAGATAATCGCCGACGGCCCCAGCACATGCAATGGCGAGCTGGCCTTGGGACGCAATGTCCTGGTGGCTTTCATGCCCTGGGAAGGATACAATTACGAGGACGCCATTCTAATATCGGAGAGATTGGTTAAGGAAGATGTATTTACTTCTATTCACATAGAGGAATATGAATGCGAAGCTCGCGATACCAAACTGGGGCCTGAGGAAATCACCCGGGACATTCCCAACGTATCTGAAGATATGCTAAAAAACCTGGATGATCAAGGGGTTATCCGGGTAGGGGCCGAGGTTCGCGCCGATGACATACTGGTAGGAAAAGTGACCCCCAAGGGAGAAACCGAGTTGACGCCGGAAGAAAGGCTGCTCCGAGCGATATTTGGGGAGAAAGCCAGAGAAGTCAGGGACTCCTCCCTGCGGGTGCCTCACGGTGAAGCCGGCAAAGTAGTAGCAGTGAAACGCTTTTCCAGGGAAAATGGCGATGAATTGCCCCCCGGGGTCAATCAACTGGTCAGAGTATATATAGCTCAGAAGCGCAAGATCTCCGAAGGCGACAAAATGGCAGGCCGGCACGGCAACAAGGGGGTTATTTCGAGAATATTGCCCGAAGAGGATATGCCTTTTCTTGAAGACGGCACCCCGGTACAGATTGTCCTCAATCCTCTGGGGGTTCCATCCCGCATGAATATCGGGCAGATCCTGGAATGCCACATGGGATGGGCCGCCAACGCCCTGGGTATGAACATTGCCACTCCGGTTTTCGACGGTGCCGATGAAGAAGATATATTCACTAAATTGTCTGAAGCCGAGCTGCCCATTAACGGCAAAGCGGTTTTGTATGACGGGCGCACCGGGGAACCATTTGACCACGAGATCACAGTGGGTTATGTTTACATGTTAAAACTGGCCCATCTGGTAGATGACAAGATTCATGCCCGGTCGATTGGACCTTACTCACTGGTAACTCAGCAGCCCCTGGGCGGCAAGGCTCAGTTCGGGGGCCAGCGTTTCGGGGAAATGGAAGTCTGGGCACTGGAGGCTTATGGGGCTTCTTATACCCTGCAGGAAATCCTGACCGTCAAGTCTGACGATGTGGTAGGGCGATTGAAAACCTACGAGTCGATTGTCAAAGGGGATAATATTCCGGAGCCAGGAGTACCGGAAGGCTTTAAGGTCTTGATCAAGGAACTGCAGAGCCTGGCCTTGGATGTGCGTATTCTCTCTGAAGATGACCAGGAGATCACCATCAAGGATATTGACTATGAGGTCAACGAAAAAGAAAAAGCGCGTGAACTGGGATTGGAACTGCCTGAGACCACCGTGGCCCGTTCCGCGCAAAGCGGTAGTGAATATGTCGATGATGCTGGCGCTGCAGAGGAAGCAGATGCAATGGCTGACGAGAGCGCCGGTCACTTAGACGAGGACCTTTTGAACCCAGAAATATTGGACGAAGAGATTTTGGAACAGGATATCCTGGACGAAGAGGTGCTCGACACCCTGGATGAAAGCGATGACAGGGAAGAGTACCTTGATTAACAGATCCTGAACAAAGGCTCGTTGACAGTGACGTATCTTCTGGAAAGGAGAGTCTGCCTTGTTAGACGTTAACAACTTTGAGCGGATTAAAATTGCCCTGGCTTCACCGGAACAGATTCGTTCCTGGAGCAGCGGGGAGGTTAAGAAACCGGAGACCATTAACTACCGCACCTTGAGGCCGGAAAAAGAAGGTCTGTTTTGCGAAAAGATCTTTGGACCGGTAAAAGACTGGGAATGTCATTGCGGCAAATATAAAAGGGTACGCCATCGCGGCATAGTTTGCGACCGCTGTGGCGTTGAAGTTACTACTTCCAAGGTCAGACGGGAGCGCATGGGGCATATCGAACTGGCCGCCCCGGTATCCCATATCTGGTATCTCAAGGGGATTCCCAGCCGTATGGGCTTGCTCTTGGACATGTCCCCCAAGGTTTTGGAAAAGGTTATATATTTCGTCAACTACATCGTTATCCACCCCGGCGATACGCCTTTATTGAGAAAACAGCTGCTCAATGAGAAGGAATACCGCGAAAACCGGGAACGTTATGGAGATACTTTTAAGGCCGGCATTGGCGCGGAAGCTATTAAAACCCTCTTAAGCGAAATCGATTTGGAAAGCATGTCTGAAGAACTCAAGGAGGAGATTGCCACCACCACCGGCCAGCGTAAAGGCCGTGCCATCAAGCGCCTGGAGGTAGTGGAGTCCTTCCGCCTGTCGGGAAATGACCCGGAATGGATGATAATGGATGTCTTGCCGGTGATTCCTCCGGAACTGCGCCCTATGGTGCAGCTTGACGGAGGCCGTTTTGCCACCTCAGACTTGAATGACTTATACCGCCGGGTGATCAACCGCAACAACAGACTGAAGCGCCTTTTGGATCTGGGTGCTCCGGACATAATCGTGCGCAATGAAAAGAGAATGCTGCAGGAGGCCGTGGACGCCCTGGTTGATAACGGCCGCCGCGGTCGTCCGGTCACCGGACCCGGCAACCGCCCCTTAAAATCCCTGAGTGATATGTTAAAGGGCAAACAGGGCCGCTTCCGGCAGAACTTGCTGGGCAAAAGGGTAGACTACTCCGGACGGTCGGTTATTGTGGTCGGGCCCAACCTCAAAATGCATCAATGCGGACTGCCCAAAGAGATGGCCTTGGAATTGTTCAAACCTTTTGTAATGAAGAAATTAGTGGACCGCGGCATTTCATCCAATATCAAAAGCGCCAAAAAAATGGTGGAGCGCGGCCGCGAGGAAGTCTGGGATATCTTGGATGATGTTATCAAAGAACACCCGGTGTTGTTAAACCGCGCCCCCACCCTGCACCGCTTGGGCATACAGGCCTTTGAGCCGGTGCTGGTGGAAGGCCGCGCCCTGCAATTGCATCCGCTGGTATGTACGGCATATAACGCCGACTTTGACGGCGACCAGATGGCGGTGCATGTGCCTTTGAGCGCTGAGGCTCAGACCGAAGCGCGCCTCTTGATGCTGGCCAGCAATAACATCCTTAATCCCAAGGATGGCAAGCCGGTATGCACCCCCACCCAGGATATGGTTATAGGTATGTTCTACCTGACCTACATGAGCAAAGAAGAATGGGAACGGCCTGCTGAAGCACTGCGCTGTTTCTCCAGCCCGGAGGAGGCCCGTATGGCCTACGAACTGGGACAGATCCAGTTGCGGGAAAAGATCAGGGTGAAGATGTCGTTTACGGTCAATTACGAACACCATTATAATGAGATCGTCGAAACTTCGGTAGGCCGGGTCATCTTTAATGAAGTCATGCCCGACAGCATCGGCTTCCATAATGAAGTAATAGACAAGAAAAAACTGGGCAATATCGTTTACGAATGTTACCGCCGCGAGGGCAATGCCCGCACTGCGGAGATGTTGGACGGCATTAAGCGCCTGGGCTACAAATTCAGCACCAAAGCTGGTATCAGCGTAGGTGTCACCGACTTTGAAACCCCTGAAGCCAAAGGGCGCATCCTGGCCGAGGCCGAGCAGGTGGTGGACAGTATTGAAGAGGACTTCCTTTTCGGTTTGATAACTGAAGATGAGCGTCACAGCCAGGTGGTGGAAATATGGAATCAGGCCACTGATGACGTAACCGATGCCCTGAAAACGGCCCTGCCTGAAGATAACCCGGTGTACATGATGGCTGTTTCCGGCGCGCGCGGCAACTTCCAGCAGATTCGTCAGCTGGCTGGAATGAGGGGCCTTATGGCTGACCCTTCAGGCAAGATCATTGACTTGCCCATCAAAGCCAACTTCCGTGAAGGCTTAACCGTTTTGGAATACTTCATCTCCACCCACGGAGCCCGCAAAGGTCTGGCTGACACCGCCCTGCGCACCGCCGACTCCGGGTATTTGACCCGCCGCCTGGTAGACGTATCCCAGGATGTCATCGTAAGAGAAGATGACTGTGAGTCAGTGGAAGGCATCTACGTGGAGAAGATTACCGAGGGTTCACAGCTGATCGAACCGCTGCACCAGCGCATCATCGGCAGGGTCTCGGTAGACACCATCCATCACCCGGACACTGGAGAGACCATGGTGCACGAAAATGAGATGATCGATGACGAAGTCGGCTATGAGATAGAGAAATCCGGCATCGACAAAGTGAAGATAAGAAGCGTCTTGACCTGCAAGACCAAGTACGGGGTGTGCAAGAAGTGTTATGGCCGCAACCTGGCCACCGGTTATGATGTCGAGATCGGCGAGGCGGTAGGCATACTGGCTGCGCAGTCCATCGGCGAGCCCGGCACGCAGCTGACCATGCGCACCTTCCACACCGGCGGCGTAGCCGGTGAAGACATCACCCGCGGTCTGCCCCGCGTAGAGGAACTCTTCGAGGTCCGCAAACCCAAGGGTCAGGCGGTGGTAGCCGAGGCCACCGGAAGGGTTAAATTGTCTGAGAATAAGGGACGCCGTGAAGTTCAGGTGCTGGGGGACGAAGATGAGCAACTGGGCGCCTACCTGGTGCACTATGGCTCCCGTCTCAAAGTCGGTGAAGGCGATTGGGTTGAACTTGGCGACGCTCTGACTGAAGGCCCCTTGAATCCCCATGACATTCTCAAGACCAAGGGCATGCAGGATGTGCAGCGCTATATCCTGCAGGAGGTGCAAAAGGTCTATCGTTCCCAGGGGGTTGATATCAGCGACAAACACATTGAGATCATGATTAGGCAGATGTTGAAGAAGGTCAAGATTGAATATTCAGGAGACACCTCTATGCTGCCCGGGGCCTTTGTCGATATCTCCAGCTTTGAAGAAGAGAACCGCAAGATCATTGAGCAGGGCGGCCTCCCCGCAGTATGCTCGCCGATGTTGCTGGGTATAACCAAGGCGTCTTTGAATACTGATTCTTTCTTGTCGGCAGCCTCTTTCCAGGAAACAACCAAGGTATTGACCGAAGCCGCCATAAAAGGCAAAATCGATTACCTGATCGGCTTGAAAGAGAATGTTATCATCGGCAAGCTTATACCTGCTGGAACCGGATATTCGACATACAGAAATATCCGGGTCTCAGAAAAGGCCGAGGCAGTGATGCCGATCCTGCAGGAAGAACCGGTTTAAACGACTAAAAGCATATTTGAGCGGTCCCCCACCAAATTAATCATGGTTATAATTGACTGGGGGACCACCAGGTGCTAAAATATTTAAGTGCGTGGCAAATAAGCTCGAATAATCTTTTTCGCCTATTTTCTGATGTTCGGAGGTTTATCTGTTGCCACTAGATGATCTAAAACAATCATCCCGGGTAATCGGCGCCAAACAGGTCAAAAAGGCCATTTCCCGGGGCATAGCAAGTAAAGTATACATTGCCTGTGATGCCGAACCCCATGTGGTTGAACCCATTAAGCAACTGTGCCACCAGCACCAGGTTGACATTGAGATGGTGAACAGCAAGAAAACCCTGGGTGAAGCCTGTGGCATTGATGTGGGTTCAGCAACCGTGGCATTGCTTGACAATAACATGGGGAAGGAGGTGCAATAGTGCCAACCATCAATCAATTGATAAGAAAAGGGCGCGAAAAGGTAGAAAAGAAGTCAACTGCGCCAGCATTAAAGAGCTGCCCCCAAAAACGCGGGGTATGCACACGTGTTTACACCACCACACCTAAAAAGCCGAACTCGGCATTGCGCAAAATTGCCAGGGTGCGTCTATCCAACGGGATTGAGGTAACTGCTTACATTCCTGGTATTGGCCACAATCTGCAGGAGCACTCGGTGGTTTTGATCAGAGGCGGTCGTGTAAAAGACCTGCCAGGGGTAAGATATCATATTATCAGAGGAACCTTGGATGCAGCTGGGGTTCAGAACCGCAACCGGGGAAGATCCAAATACGGCACCAAACGGCCCAAGAAAAAATAGGAGGGAGGCGCGATATGCCAAGAAAGGGACCCGTACCCAAAAGAGATGTTCTGCCAGATCCCATTTATCACAGCAAGTATTTTACCAAATTGGTTAATCAGATCATGTGGGACGGCAAAAAAAGCCTGGCAGAGAAAATCTGCTATTCGGCTTTTGACATAGTAGCTAGAAAAACCGGCAAAGACCCCATGGATGCCTTCGAAATCGCGATGAAGAACATCACCCCGATACTCGAAGTACGCGCCCGCCGGGTTGGCGGTGCCAACTATCAGGTGCCGGTCGAAGTCAGACCTGAAAGAAGACAAACCCTGGCGATTCGCTGGTTAGTGGGTTATGCCCGCAAACGCGGTGAAAAGACCATGGCTGAACGCCTGGCCGGAGAAATTGTTGATGCTTACAACAGCACCGGCCAATCAGTAAAAAAGAAAGAGGATACGCATAAGATGGCTGAGGCCAACCGGGCCTTTGCCCATTACCGCTGGTAATCACTTGTGCTGGGAGTGCCGATGGCTGCAAAGGCGGATTTGACTGCAATAAGAAATATTGGCATTATGGCCCATATAGATGCGGGCAAGACCACTACCACCGAGAGGATCCTTTTCTATTCCGGAAAGGTACATCGCATGGGTGAGGTCGATAAAGGCACCGCCACAATGGACTGGATGAGCCAGGAGCAGGAAAGGGGCATCACCATCACTTCTGCAGCTACCACCTGTGCCTGGAGGGATGCGGTTATCAACATTATCGACACGCCCGGGCATGTGGACTTTACTGTTGAGGTAGAGCGTTCATTGCGCATACTTGATGGAGCCATTGCAATTTTCTGCGCCGTGGCCGGGGTACAACCGCAATCGGAGACGGTATGGCACCAGGCCGATAGGTACGGCACCCCCCGCATTGCCTATATCAACAAGATGGATCGCATCGGCGCCGACTACTTCAGAGCAGTAAATATGATCCGGTCCGATCTGGGCAGCGAACCGGTCTTGATCCACCTCCCCATAGGGGTAGAGGATCTTTTCTCTGGTGTTATCGATCTCATCCGGCTCAAGGCCTACATATATGAGGAAGACAGCGGAGAGCATTTCCTGGTCAGGGATCTGACAGCCCAGCAGATGGAAGAAGCCTTGGAATACCGCCAGCAATTGTTGGAAAAACTAGCCGAGTTCGATGATAATATGCTGGAAAAATACCTGGATGGTATCGACATCACGGTCGACGATATACAGCGATCGTTGCGCGCCCTTACCATTAAAAACAGAATTGTACCGGTTTTGTGCGGTTCTTCTTTCAAGAACAAAGGGGTACAGATGCTCCTGGATGCAGTGGTTGACTATTTGCCTTCGCCAGTGGATATTCCCGCGGTCAAGGGTGTGGATCCCAAAACCGGGCTGGAGATCAGCCGCCAGGCTGATGTTGCCGGGCCAATGTGCGCCCTGGCTTTTAAGGTGGCGGTGGATCCTTATGTGGGTAAACTTACCTACTTCCGGATTTATTCCGGCAGGGTGAAGGTTGGCGGCACGGTGATGAACAGCGGGAAAAACCGCCGGGAGCGGATTACCAAGATACTCAAAATGCATGCCAACCATCGTGAGGAGATTCAGGAAGCCCTGGCAGGTGATATCGTAGCTGCGGTAGGCTTGAAGGAAACGGTAACCGGAGATACCCTGTGCAGCGAGCCCGATACCATCGTACTCGAATCCATTCAGTTTCCTGACCCGGTGGTAGATGTAGCCATTGAGGCCAAAACCAAAGCAGACCAGGATAAAATCGGTGACAGTCTGCGGCGTCTAGCAGAAGAGGACCCTACTTTCAGAACCCGGATGGATGCCGAAACCGGGCAGACCATTATATCTGGAATGGGTGAGCTGCACCTGGAGATTATCGTGGATCGTTTGCTGAAGGAATTTAAGGTTAATGCCAATGTTGGTAAACCCCAGGTTTCCTATAAAGAGACCGCTAAAAAGAAAAACCGTGCTGAAGCCCGCTTCGACAAACAAGCTGGCGGGCGCGGTCAATTTGCTCACGTAATATTAGAAATCGCACCTCGGCCTGAAGGCCAGGGGGTGCAGTTTATCGATAAATCCAATCATGAACATATACCCCGGGAATTTGTTCCCGTCATTGAAAGTGGGGTGTTAGAAGGTCTACAGGCCGGGATTCTGGCAGGTTATCCAGTTGATGATGTGGAGGTAACCCTGAAAGGGGGAACTTTCCACGAAGTTGATTCCACAGAACAGGCCTTCAAAGTCGCTGCGGTGATGGCTCTTAAAGAAGCCCTCAAGGCAGCTGAACCGGTTTTGTTGGAACCTATTATGGACATTGAAATTGTCAGCCCGGAAGAATATGTAGGAGATATTATTTCCGACCTCAACGCTCGCCGGGGAAGAGTGATGGGATTTGAAGAAAACCGTCACAGCAAGATTGTTAACGGCGAAGTGCCGTTAGCCGAAACATTTGGCTATGCAACCGCCCTGCGATCTGCCAGTCAGGGCAGAGCCAGCTTCTCCATGCAGATCAAAAACTATGCGGAGATACCCGCATCAAAAGCCAGGGAAATTATGGCTAAAAGGTATGGTATACCCTTACAGGATATGTAAAACAGGAAAGGAAAGGTGAGAGAACAGATGGCAAAGGCTAAATACGAAAGGACGAAACCCCATTTAAACATTGGGACCATCGGACACATCGACCATGGCAAGACGACATTGACGGCGGCAATAACCCTGGTATTGTCAAAAGTCGGGGGAGCGAAAGCGACGTCGTATGCAGAAATAGACAAAGCCCCTGAAGAGAAAGAAAGAGGCATAACCATCAATACCGCGCATGTGGAATATCAGACCGAGAACCGGCATTATGCCCATGTGGACTGTCCGGGTCATGCGGACTACATCAAGAACATGATAACCGGAGCGGCACAGATGGACGGAGCCATCCTGGTGGTATCCGGAGCTGACGGCCCCATGCCCCAGACCCGGGAACACATCCTGTTGTCCAGACAGGTAGAAGTACCCTATATCGTAGTATTCATGAACAAGACCGACATGGTAGATGATGAAGAGCTCCTGGAACTGGTGGACATGGAAGTCCGCGAACTGTTGAGCTTCTATGAATTTCCCGGAGATGACCTGCCGGTAGTGAGAGGCTCCGCCTTAAAGGCTTTAGAATGCGGATGCGGCAACCGTGACTGCGAGTGGTGCGGACACATCTGGGAACTGATGGATGCGGTTGACAGCTACATCCCCATGCCGGAGAGAGCGGTAGACAAACCATTCCTGATGCCTATTGAAGACGTATTCACCATCACTGGACGGGGCACTGTGACCACCGGCAGAGTGGAGCGGGGCCAGGTGAAAGTGGGAGACGAAGTAGAGATCATAGGGATGCGGGAAGAGACCAGAAAGACCGTATGCACCGGCGTAGAGATGTTCAGAAAACTGTTGGATTACGCCCAGGCGGGAGACAACATAGGGACGTTGTTGAGAGGTGTAGACCGTAAAGAAGTGGAGAGAGGCATGGTATTGGCCAAGCCTGGGAGCATCAAGCCGTTGACCAAGTTCAATGCCGAGGTGTACGTATTGACCAAAGAAGAAGGCGGAAGGCACACCCCGTTCTTTGGCGGATACCGGCCGCAGTTCTACTTCAGAACCACTGATGTTACCGGGATCATCCAACTGCCTGAGGGAGTGGAGATGGTAATGCCGGGAGACAACGTGCAGATGGCAATCGAACTGATCACTCCCATCGCTATTGAACAGGGACTGCGCTTCGCAATCCGCGAGGGCGGCAGAACCGTAGGCGCCGGCGTGGTCACTTCCATTAACAGCTAAATT
>NZ_DCEA01000048.1:21077-27655 GCF_002316705.1 Syntrophomonas sp. UBA1041 | reverse complement strand
CCCTGAGCATTGTGGGTGGTCAAGCCCGATAAGCGCGGAAATACCTCGCGGCAGTTAAAGCAATAGATGCCCGAATTGATCTCCTTAATACGTTTTTGCTCCAGGCTGGCATCTTTTTCTTCAACGATCCTGTGCAAAGACTGATCCTGATTCCTTATAATCCGTCCATAGCCCGCAGGATCATCAATTGCAGCCGACAAAACCGTAGCTGCCGCATGGTTCTCCACATGCCAGGCGAGGAGGTTGGTCAGAGTGCTGGTTTGAATTAGCGGGATGTCTCCGGAAAGGACCATAACCGTATCTGCTTGGTTTAACAGGACTTCGGCTTGTTTAAGAGCATGCCCGGTCCCCAATTGCTGTTCTTGAACGACAAACTCGACCTCAAGGCCGGTCAGAGACTTAATCACATCTTCCCGGCCATGGCCCACCACTACATATATGTTTTTTATTCCTGCAGCCTGTACTGCCTGAACGACATGCTGAATCATAGGCAGGCCCGCAACCTTATGAACGACCTTGGGATAAGCCGAACGCATGCGCACGCCTTTCCCGGCAGCCAGTATTACCGCGGCATTAACCAAAATATATCGCTCCCCTTGAACTACTATCCAATTAACAACCATGCTTATATCAAACCAGTTAGCACACATTTATAAAAAGCGTGTCAGCTTGTTGAAAAGTCAACCAGCTGGGCAGAGCGAGCGACGGAAGCTAAGAACAAGGCGCTCAATAAGTCTGCGATTGAGGCGTACAAATAGTACGTTGATTGAGCGGACCTATTGAGCAACGCAGTTATTCGCTTTTGTCGACGGTCTGGCACGCTTTTATAAAAAGCGTGTAAATAGTTGAGAATTATTAGAATTCTACATAGAAATAACAATTTCCTGTCTAAACCAAATGGAAACCTGAAAACCATACTAAGCTCTGATAAAAAAGCCGCGAAGATAGCCTGTGGTTTTTTAGATTGATCCTGCCAGATAGGTCTGGGCCAAATGCAGATCGCTGGGTTTGTCTACATCTACTCCGACCTCGGCATAATCAGAAATCAGAGCTTTTCCGCTAATCCCCATCACTTCCGCAAAGCGCTTTTCCACCGCTGGTATAGAAAGCCTGTTTAAGAGATACTGCAGGGCTAATCCCAGCCCGAACAGGCGTGCCATAGCCAGGGGGCTTTTTCTTCTCTTGACCAGCTCTTGGGCCATATGCATGACCTGATTAATAACCCGGCTGCGAATGATAAACAAGTTGCCTCCGGTAAAAATTCCTTCCCGGAGCTTGACATAAGTTCGGGAAACCCCGGGAAATTTATGCTCATTTACTGCTTTACTGGTTATAGGATAAAAGAAATCGGCATGGTACTGCTCCGATTGAGCGATAAAATCGTCAATCGCAGCTGTAGTGATAAACGGAATATCGGTAGGCATAACCAGAAGGCTCTCACTCATATGCCGTTCTTTAAGCAGTTCGACTGCATTGGCAAAGCTTGCCATGGCGTTTTCACCGCCTTCAACGAACAGCAGATCGGGGTCTTTAGATAGTATTACGCGAAGATCTTTAACTGGACCGCTGATAACGATTCGACCGACGTTTTGGGAAGCCCGTAGGGCCCGATAAACATAACTAATCATGGGGCTGTTGCCGATTATAATCAAGGCTTCGTTTTCATAGGGCGCTATCTTTTTCAACTCAGAGGCATTCTGTCCCCCGGCCAGAATGATAGCATCATATAGCATCACAGTTCCTCACTATCTGGGCAAACCATCCCGTTTAATCGATTCCATCATAACATTTTCGGCATTTTCAATATGATCCTGCGCCAACTGCCGTGCCAGGCTGACATCACGGGATTGTATAGCCTCTACAATAGCGCGATGCTCTTTTAAGGACTGATACATCCGTCCCGGAACAGACAAAGAAGTCATGCGCAATCGTTGGATCTGCTCACGAAGGTTATTTACGATGGCCCATAATCGTTCATTACGGCTGGCTTTATAAATAGCTTCGTGAAATTTGGTATCGATGTCAACCAGCTTATCAAAATCTGCAGTGGCAATAGCCTCCGCTTTGATCACCAGGCAGCGTTCCATAATTTCCAGCTCTTCATCAGTAATTCGCTCCGCCGCAAGACCAGCAGCCAATCCCTCCAACGAAGCCCTGATCTCGAATACATCAGCTATATCCTTGGTGGAAATATCCGCCACATAGGCTCCTTTGCGCGGAACCATGACGATAAAGCCCTCTAATTCCAACTTTCGCAGAGCTTCCCGTATAGGGGTCCGCGAAACCCCAAGTTCTTCTGCCATTTGTATTTCCATCAGACGTTCTCTGGGTTTGAGGGTGCCGTTGATTATGGCTTCCCTGATTGCTTCTAAGACCAGTTCCCTAAGCGGTTTGTAGGAGTCTAGATTAACCGGTAGCAATCTTCGTTCCTGCACTTTTCTCACCCCTGCCATAAGATGATACCAAAAACACTTCTTTATAATGCTCTAAAAATCTTTTTCTGGCCTGATCCGCAGCTTTCTCTTCGCCAAAGATGCCGAAAACGGTTGGCCCGCTGCCAGACATCAAGGCGTTAAGGGCGCCATACTTGATCATATCGGCTTTGATAGAGGCTATTTCCGGGTAGATCCCTATGCTTACCGATTCTAACACATTCACTAGATTTTTGGCTATATTCATCATATCACAATCCTGCCAGGCTGCAAGAAAAGCTGGAGTATCAGGCCTTTGCCTGATCTCGTCAAGGCGTAAACCCTGGTATACTCGGGCAGTTGAGACTTGATAATCAGGCTTAACCAGGAGTATCCAGGGCAGATACCTGTTGGGCATCTCTTCTAAAACCTCACCTCGTCCACGGGCAATAGCCGTAGCTCCTGGTAAACCCGGACAGGCTTGGTCTGCATCCGGCCAGTAATGCCGTCCCAAAAGACAAAAAGAGATATCTGACCCCAATTTCGTGGCGGCCTTCATTAAAACTGCCAATTCCAGCTTATAGCCGAAGATTTGGTCCATGCCCCACAGAACTGCGGCAGCATCTGTACTGCCTCCGGCTAACCCTGCTCCCAGCGGGATATTCTTCTCAATACTGATGTCCACCCCTTCCCCATGCCCATATTCTGTCAAGAGAAGGTGCGCTGCTTTATAAGCCAGATTCCCCTGGTCGTTGGGTAAGGCCGGATGATTGGAGCGCAAGTTGATGGTCCCTTTGGGCCCTTCACGTATAGTAATGCGATCGATCAGGTTAATCTGATGCATTACTGACTCCAATTCATGATAACCGTCTTCCCTTTTATACTTGACGTCCAGGGTCAGATTCACCTTGGCCGGCGCTTCAATTATAAGCGTTTCCATATTATCCCCCATTTTTTTTACATTATATATCCTCACAAAGGAAAAGGGAACGACTGGGCCGTTCCCTTAATTAGGGGGGTTAGAGGAATTATGATTCATGATTTATCCTTCGTGCTGTTTTCCCATAAAGGTGATCTGCAAACCCTTGGGCAAGAACTTCAAGCATTTCAGAGTTATCTCCGCCTGCTGGGGGCTGTCCAGACTAAGGCCCTGATCTGAAGAAGATACCATACACAGGGGAGGAAAGAGTACACACCACCAGTTTTTGCCCTGTCCCTCGCCTATGATTACCCGAACCGCTTGATAATCACCAGCCGGAAATACCAGATTGCCGTAGCTCTTGGTGGGAAAAGCGTACTGTCCCACCTCGACATCAACCGTATAGTCATAGCCATGCGCTGCGATGGTTTCCTCAGCGCTTCTTTTAATGGCGGGTATTTCTCTGATAGCGATCTGACGGGCCTGGTCCGCATTCGGGGCGTCTACCAGGACTTCTCGCATCTGTGCAACCACCTGATCCTTGACCATAAGTTTCAATTGCTGGTCACTGGGGTTGTCACTGTTAGCAATAACGTGTAATCGAAGCACATCCTGGCTCAGCGATGTACCCCGGATATCTTCCCATACATATGCAAACATGATCAATAAGATTATTCCGAGTAGAAGAAATGAAATTTTTTTCATGCAGCAAAACCTCCCTTCAAATTGGAGTATCTCCTAAATGGAAAGATATAAACCCGACTGTTTGCTTAAATCCGCATTAGATTCTAGCCATTAATTTATACATCATATAAAATGCCATTTTCTAAGGTGCTTTATACTGGACAAGTCTAAATATTATGGTTTTTATAACCACATAAAAAAGACAGCTTAACGCTGTCTTATGAAGTAATGGTGAAGTTACGCCGGCTTCGCCATTTATTTTAATTCTTAGGAGGATCGGTCTTGCCCTTCCTGGATACGGGATAAATATTCGCGAATGATCATGCGGACTAAAGCACTCCGAGAAATCTGGTTCTTTCTAGCCAATTCCTTGATATCGTTAACCTGACTTCTGGTCAAGTAAAAAGTGGCATGTTCGAATTTATCAGTTGCCATTTAAAACCTCCTCCCCGCTTCAGCTAGGTTATGTGGAATAGGCGATTGGTTTATCACCGCTATGACTTTGTGAATATTATATGTTGACAAAAGCGGTTATGTTACCCGCTTAGGCACTTAAGGCTTTGATCAACTCCTCGATCCGCCTTTCCATAACTTGCCTACCCTGTGCTATAATCCAGTCAGCTTTATCAATATCACCCAAACCTATGTTATCCAATACCGGGAAAAGCACCATATCAGCATATAGCTGTTCATCCATCACCGAGGTCTCATAGGTCAAAATCTCCAGGCTGCGGGAAATCAGAGCAGGTATGCCGTCCACATCACTGTGGTATTGCTCCTGCCCGAGGTCAATGGCCAGGATATATTCTGCTCCCATGGCGACTTGCACCCACGCAGGCACCATGCTTCTGAGTCCGCCGTCCACCATGAGCATATCGCCATATTTTCGCGGTACAAAGGTTGCAGGAATGGCGGTGCTGCATCGCACCGCTTCGCTCAAAAGGGCCTGGTGCAATACCTGCACCCGCCGCTGCCCAGTGGGAATGCGGCGGTTGCAGAATACCACCTCATAGCCGGTATTGATATTACAGGAAATAATGGCTGTGGGTATTTTAATCTGGTTCAAGGTCAATCCTCGAGTCCATTTATACATCAGCCGCTCCAGGCGGCGGCCTTTTATTACCCCCTGCAGGGGCCAATGGCTCCCCGGCAATAAAAGTCCTATAATATACTTTATCAAGCCGCCAATATTATAATCCAGATAGTCACATGGTTTAAGCTGCTTCACCTGCATAGCCATTTGGTCCGGTTTCATTCCGCTGGCGTATAAGGCGGCCACAATGCTCCCGGCGCTGGTGCCGGAAATAAATGTCGGTTTGATCCCGTTCTGCTCCAAAGCCTGCAAAACCCCGATATGGGCCAGGCCTTTTAATCCCCCTCCACCCAGTGCCAATCCCAGTTTTTTCATGGTATACTCTCCAGGATGTAATGTAATGTATTCTATACTATGCAATAGTTCACAGTAGTGACATCTCAGCCAAAATTAACCGGTTAACGGGTCCATTAAAAGCAGCACCTGCTTTACCCTATATTCAACGGTTGCAGCGCACCACCATATACCTGGAGATCTGCTGAATCAATTCGTTGTTGTTACGCTGAATTTCATCCCAAAATCGCCTGTAGTCATCATGCTCTGTTTCGCGGTGGAATTGACTGATGATCAGGTCTATATCCTGGTATTGCTGTAAAACTTTTTCAAGCCTGGCACGCATGGCATTTTTCGTCGGCCGTTCGATTCTTTTCAGGTTCCTCATTGATTCCTCCAAAAACAAATGCCCGGCATTACGCCGAGCATCGACCATTATGCTATTTGCACTCGTCGGGATCAATTTCCCCGTATACTATAACACAATGCATTTTGCCCAGTTTGTCAATAATGTCAACAAAAACCCGCAAGCAGATGGCGGTGCCGTTAAGCGGTTGGGACAGGTTGGCCGGGTTGCTAGAATCTTCGCTGTTGCCCAATATCTCGTAGTCAAAACTCCAGTTTCTCAGGCAGATTTCAGACTGATCAACCTCTTCTCTAAACTCTTCAACGCTGAGCGGCGGATCAAATTCGTCCAGTTCAATGACCTGACTATAACAGTCACTTACGGTGATGATTTGATATTCGTTTCCAACAATTACGAAGAGAATTACTTCAAATTCTATAAAGATTTTAACCTTGTTGTAACAGCTCAGATCTTCATAGGCCTGAATAACCTTGACTTTAATGTCCTCAACCGCACGAATCTTTCCTCCGACTTGTTCATCCGGTACACAGAAGACGGTGTCCAATACTTTAACCTGTTTTTCACAGAACTTGGCTTTTATCACCTGTGCCCATAAATCCAACATGCAACCCTCAGGAAATTCACATTTAAGGTCAGCCACGATACTTTCCCTCCTTGGTATTCTTGTTTTTCTCTATTTGTAGCGCGAAATCTGTCTGGGCAAATTTCTAGGATATACTATGAGGGATGGTGGCAAAGTGTGATTATCGTGGTTTATAGGGCGCACAATCAACAAGCTGTGCAGAGCGAGCGACGGAAGCGAAAAGCAAGGCGCTCAATAGGCCCGCGATT
>NZ_DCEA01000048.1:14759-20902 GCF_002316705.1 Syntrophomonas sp. UBA1041 | reverse complement strand
GTACAAATAGTACGTTGATTGAGCGGGCCTATTGAGCAACGCAGTTATTCGCTTTTGTCGACGGTCTGAACCCGGAGACACCGCCTCCGGGTTTGATTGTTTTTTAATAAGCAGCCGATTTCCCCAGGGCAAAAAGGTGCCTGATCTTATCCCTCAGGTTAATCCGGCTATTCTCCGCTTTAGAAGCGGTTTTCCATGAGTTTTGTAAACTGGCAGCCGCCTCTTTTTTGTTGAGCTGCTCCTGCAAATCCTGTTTCATGCGGTTGGATTGCATCAATTGATTGACAAGCGCCTGACTGCGGTTTTCCGCCTTCCTTAGCGCATTTTTTAAACCGGTAAGGTTTTTCTCATAGATCATAATGCGGTGATTCAGTCTGTCGTTATCCTGGGAGAGCCGCTGTACTTCATATTCCAGATTACGAATGGTTTCAAGTATAATCTGGCCTGGATAGTAGGGCTCCAGATCGGCGGGCAGTTCTGACGGCAGGGTTTCGCTCAGATCTACGGCTTCATGCTGTACCGCTAAAATAGTGTAATTAAAATGAATTTTCACCCTTAATATCCGATCCTGCAGTTCACCTTCACAGATAACTTTGTCCGGTTCAACAATCATTCCGGTTTCAGGCTTGAGCTGTACGGGAGGATCAAAGCAATGAAGCGGCAGCCATTCTTTGAGTTCATCCTCAAAGCGCACCAAATCCGGTTTATGGTCGGGCTCCTGTAATAGAGCCAGGATACTTAATCGGATTATGTTTTCTACATATTTGCCATGGCTATTGGCCTTGCAACTTTGGACTTTTACTCGCAGGTCTTCTATAGATTGGTAGGATTTGTTAAGCTGATAAACACGATCTATGGCAACGCTCTGCGGGGAGTCCAGTTGGGCAAGAATAACTGGTGACCAAATCTTCGGCAAGTCACTAATACTCCTTTCCCTAGACAGTCATACTTTCTTGGTCTATTTATATGGATGCCGTTTGCCAACTATGTCCCCGCCTGCACATATAAAAAAACTGCACCTTTGGGTGCAGTTTTTTTAATACCTTTTATGGATTTACCGATGGGATTCTGAACTCTTCATCTGCGGTATCGTATACGAACAGCTCCACCGTCTCGGTTAATACGTCAGCATAGCTGTAAGATACTCTTCTTTCGATTTTCCTCTCGTCAAGCTTGACTACGAAAATGTTGGGGTAAATGGATTCTAATATGCCTTCCCTTTCTATAATACGGTTTCTGCCCCGGTTGGCCTTTAGGCGAATTTTGCTGCCCACAAAAGACTCAAGATCCTTCTTGATGTCAGATATTGCCCTGGGAGAACTCATACTCATCCACCTGCTTTGCTCATTTATCATAATAATTGTATATCACAAAGCAGTACATGTCAATACTTGACCAATTAGTATATAAAAAAACGTCCTTCCTGTCAACATGATAATTGAGATTTATCTGGACTTGATTGGTTTTTTCAAAATACTTTAGTATTTAATGCTTGGTATGCTTATCGGCTACTTTGCTGGCAGCACATGCATTCGGCTTTATGCAGGCATTAAAACCGCAGCCGATTACCATACCGGTGATCTCTCGAATCAGTTCCTTGGTCTCGCCATGTGTACCGATATCAAGATGAATCTCCACCTCCATATCTTCACAGCCCTTTTGCCTTAATAATTGTTCCAGCTGGTCGGCCAATTCGAGGCTAAGGGAGGCTTCATAAAAAATTCGCTGGCGAAGGGATTTTACCCGAACCTCATAAGTCTTGTTGTAATAATATCTGGCGCCCTTACCTTGACGGTGAATAATAATCGCCGACACAAAGCAAGTATTGGTTACCCGGGGGTGGGAATCACTGCCTACGATCAATTTATAGGTCCGGTTTAAATCTTCACTTATGTATGCCAGAATATCTTCCACCACTTCGGTTAGCTCTAGTTCACCTTTGCTGGGACTATAGAAAGACATCTCAAATCAAACCTCCTGTGGTGCAAAGCTTTCGACTATCTGTGCGAATTGATCCAAAACGAGGTTTTCGGGTCTGGCCTGAGGGGATATTCCCAGTCCTTGCAGGGCGCGGGCGGCCTCCTCTTTTTCCAAACGAAAATGACTGCTGCTGATATTGAGAATGGTTTTGCGCCTTTTTTGAAAGCAAACCCTCATAAAACTGAAAAGCTGAAATTCACTGCCAACCTGAATCCTCTTCCCGGCTATAGGTTTCAATGAAATTACCGCAGATTCCACTTCCGGCTGGGGATAAAAGCAATGTTTCGAAACAGTGGTTATGTATTCTACATCACAATGATATCTGGTACTCAAGGTCAGCAGTCCATAATCTTTGCTGCCTGGCTGAGCTTTTAACCGCTCTGCCACCTCCTTCTGTAGCATTAAAACGGCCTGCGCGAGATGCGGGCACGATTCCAACAAGTAGAATATAATCGGGCTGGTTATATTATACGGTATATTGCCACAGACCTTAAATGATGATAATTCTTCCAAATTGAACGTTTTCTTAATCTCCGCTTCCATATCAATCGACAATACGTCCGCAAAAAGCAGCGTGGCATTATCGATGCCGTTTAGAGCCTCACGCAAAGGCCGTTCCATGCCTCGATCAATCTCAATAGCCAGTAACTTTCGGCATTTTCTGGCCAGCAGCGGGGTTAAGGCTCCGAGTCCGGGCCCTATCTCCACCACATAATCTTCAGCGTTTAAGTGGCACTCTTCTACTATTTTGCGCGCAATATTGTTGTCGGTCAGGAAATTTTGACCCCATCTTTTATGGGGGGCCAACTGAAAATGGTTTAAAACCTGTTTTACATTGGACAATTTACTTTCTCCTGTCCCTTTTCCCTTTTGGGGACTTATTACACATTATACATCAAATATGCCAAAACGCGTTTACTGAAAGGGACTTTGGTCCCTTTCTTAAACGCGCCCGGGCCTGGTCAGTTAAGGTTTGGGGTTATCTTTCTTTATTTGCTGGTTGATGGCGTTGATATCATCTTTCATAGTTTGAAACGGCTTACCATCGATCAAACCAGCCGCTACATCATTAATCTTCCTGATCAGGTTTGGATCTGTAGTAACCAATACATGCGACACCCGTGAGTCAACAGCTTTTAATTTCTGCCTGATTTCCTCTTTCACTTTGTTTTCGTCGGCACCGGATTTAATGGTAACTCCAACCATGGCCACTAATCCTTGAACCTGGGTTTCTCCCGGAGTCGGGCTGGGGGCTACCGTATCGCTCCCCATTTCAGTCAGAACCACTGTGGCATTTTGCACGCCTTCGACCTGCCGGGCCTGTTTTGATAACTTGTCAGATATTACCCGGCGGTCACTGGTGGTGAGCCCGGATGTCTCTGGCTGTGGTGTCTCAGGCTTTTGAGCAGGCTTTTGACATCCCGCGGCAAGAGCAGCCAATAACCCCAAACAGAGTAATAGCGCTATTATTCTTTTCAATCAACTTCCACCTCCACAATCAGTAATTTTATTTTCTGGTCCCGGTGGTAATTTAACTCAGGTAATAATTGGCAAAAAAAATAGGAAGGGCCTCCCTTCCTGGTTTTTAACAGACTTAATCTAGTATATAGAGCTTGACGTTACGTACTCCCCATTTGAGGCACTGGCCGCGGTCTTCCATGAACAGATCGATTCTATTGCCATAAACCGCCCCGCCTGTATCACAGGCAGTGCCATATCCATAACCTTCGATATATAAGCGGGATCCCAGGGGAATCACCGAGGGATCGACTGCAACTGTGCCGACGGCCGGTTTCGTGCCGGTTGCGGTATTGTTGCCAGTGTAGGTATAAGCACTGGCCCGGGCATAAAGAGCCTGTTTGAAACTCAATCGCAGATTGCCGCGTGACACTGAAGTAATATTGCCCATCGCAACGATCTTGTTCACTGGCTGTACGGTAGTTTTGCTATCGATAACCTCCCGCTTGACCTCCTGGCCATTATGATAGGTGATACGTACTGTATTGAGTACGGCGCCGTTTGCCCCTGGCCGCAGGGTTTTGGTCAATCCCTTTTCCAGGGTGTTGTCTTCCGTGCGCTCCTCTCCATAAGGCAGGACGGCCTCCTCCTGAGTATCCTGTTCGTTTACCCGAATGATCTCAATTTCCTGATTGGGCTGAGTCAATTCGCTGGCCATGGTTTTGACCAGGTCTTTTTCCCCCAGCGTAATGCCGGCTTCAGCAATGGCTTCTTTTATCGGTACCGGCGGGGTAATAAGCTCCTTTTTCTGTCCATCAGCAATCACAAATACCTTAAATGCTCGAATTACATTGATATTGGTGTTCTTTTGTACAGCGGCATTCAAATCAGGCTGAACCAGATCGTATTCACCCAGGACTATCCCATTTTGTTCTAACACCTGAGCTACACTGCAGCTAAAGAATACCTGATCTTTAATAATTTTCCCATCTACCGCAATAGCCACCGGCTTCTGCAAAGCAAAAACTAAACTGACTCCAAAGATCACCAGACCAAAGACCACTGCAAATAGATATGCGCCTTTTTTTATTTTCATCACGGTTCTCCTCCCTTCTCAAGGCATTGCGAGCTATTCCTTGAAAATGGAATCGAGGTATCATCCATTGTATAGAAAGCCCGTCTTAAAGTCAAATAATATGGCTATAACTGGAAGCCATTCCATATGTTGTTATACTATGATAGATTATGCTCCAGTTGTCCCTATTTTATTCTGAGAAGGGCAAAAACTATGCTGAAATGGCGGATGGGCTGACCGATAATAATCTCGAATTAAGCCATAATTTATCGGTTTAATTTCAGGATAGGTTAAAGAGTCGGCAGGTATTGAGACTGGTTTGATAGGCGATTTCGGCCAGGCTCTTTTGTCTCAGGCTGGCTAGTTTTGCGGCCACATGCATCACATTGGCTGGTTCATTGCGTTTTCCCCGTACCGGTTCGGGCGCAAGATAGGGGCAGTCGGTTTCGATGAGAATTCTCTCCAGGGTTAGGCGCGAGGCTACTTCTATAGTCTTCTTAGCATTTTTATAGGTTAATGGCCCGGCGAAAGAGATATAAAAACCTTCTTTCATCAGGTCAATGGCCATAGGCAGGTGACCGGAATAGCAATGCATTACCCCCTGGCAGCGACCAGCCTTTTCTTTTTTTATAATGTCCATCACTTCCTGGTGGGCGTCCCGGTCGTGAATAACAATAGGTTTGTACAACTCAGCCGCAATTTTGATTTGTTCCAGAAAAGCCTGACGCTGTATGTCCCGGGGGGACAAATCCCGGTAAAAATCCAGACCGGTTTCTCCGATGGCAACCACTTTGGGATCTCTAGCCAGGACATACAGCTTGTTGATGATGTCGGCGGTCAGGGTTTTGGCGTCGTGGGGGTGAACCCCAATTACCGCATAAACCTGATGATATTCGTGGGCCAGACGCACCGCTTCCAGGGAAGTGTCATAATCGTAGCCTACACATATAATTTTCCCGATATTGGCCGCCGCAGCTCTCTGCATTACCTGATCCAGGTCATTTGTGAAAGCCCGGTCCTGCAGGTGAGCGTGGCTGTCAATAAGTGTTTCATTATGTTTTTCCACTATTACTTTAATTCCTCTTATTGGTCTTTTATATCCCGGGCGATTATTTTTAACCCGGCTACTTTACACGGCTGCCACTGGGGAGATCCTTGTTTATCATCAATACTTCCAGGTTATCATCCCCTTCGGTTGAAGCGGCCAGAATCATGCCTTCCGAAAGCGTACCCCTCAGTTTGGTAGGTTTCAAGTTGGCCAGCAATACAACTTTCTTGCCGATCAGATCCTCCGGCTGATAGGCTTTAGCGATTCCTGACACCACAGTATGCTCCTTATCTCCCACCTGCAGCTTTAAGACCAGGAGTTTGTCGGTTTTCTCCATTTTGTAGCAATCCAGTACCAGGGCTACTCTTAGATCCAAGCGGGCAAAGTCTTCAATAGAGATCAACCCGTCGTCTTGCGGCTCGTTTTCTACCGGGGCTAGAGTTTTTTCTCCTGCTGTCATGTCTTCCTCCAGTGTCTTTAGGTCAATTCGGGGGAACAAAGCCGGCCCCTTGGCAACCTTCCGGGAAGGTTCCGTCAGGCCCCATTGGCCTGCCATATCCCAGCTCAATTGTGCAGGATCGG
>NZ_DCEA01000048.1:14037-14567 GCF_002316705.1 Syntrophomonas sp. UBA1041 | reverse complement strand
GCTAATAAAACTACTGCAATGCGTATCGATTCTACCAGATTATATAAAACCGTTCCCAATCTGCCCTGGCTGGCCTGTTCCTTGGCCAGGCGCCAGGGTTCAGTTTCATCAATATACTTATTGGCCCGGGCCACCAGTTTCATCACCGCCAGGATATAACTTGAGAAGTCCAGCTTTTCAAGTTTGGCGGTAGCTTCCTGGCAGGCTGTTCGCGCGGTCTGCTTAAGCTCCTCATCCAGGCTGCCGGTTTCCGCCGGACCGGGGATAATACCCTCAAAATACCTGCTTACCATGGCGGCGGTGCGGCTGATCAGGTTCCCCAGGTCATTGGCCAGATCCGAGTTTATTCTGGTTACCAGCATTTCCTCAGAATACATCCCGTCTTGCCCAAAACTGAGTTCTTTTACCAGATAATAGCGAACCGCATCCACACCATATTTTCCCACCAGGGTTCGGGGATCTACCACATTCCCCTTAGATTTCGACATCTTCCCGCCTTCCAGCATAATCCAGCCATGAGCAAAAACCGT
>NZ_DCEA01000048.1:13602-13909 GCF_002316705.1 Syntrophomonas sp. UBA1041 | reverse complement strand
AGACCGTTTTCGGCAGGGGAAGATCAAGAGCCATCAACATGGTGGGCCAAATTACCGCATGGAAACGAACAATGTCTTTGGCCATTAAGTGCACGTCGGCAGGCCAGAACTTTCTGAATTGCTCTCCATCCTGCAAATAGCCGACGGCAGTCAAATAATTGATCAAAGCATCAAACCATACATATACCACATGCTTATTATTAAAAGGCACCGGAATACCCCAGCTAAACGTGGTTCGGGAAACACACAGGTCCTCCAGCCCGCTTTTAATAAAATTGACAATCTCATTGCGCCGGGACTCAGGCTG
>NZ_DCEA01000048.1:10052-13405 GCF_002316705.1 Syntrophomonas sp. UBA1041 | reverse complement strand
CGCGGAGCATATTTGCCCATATTGAAGAAATAGCTCTCCTCCTGCAGCAGTTCCACGGCTCGTCCGCAGTCAGGACAATTCCCGTCCACCAGTTGTCTTTCCGTAAAAAAGGTTTCACAGGGGGTGCAATACCAGCCTTCGTACTTGGAAAGAAAAATATCGCCCTGGTCATAGACCTTTTGAAATATTTTTTGCACCACATCTTCATGCCGCTTTTCAGTAGTCCTGATGAAATCATTATGGGTGATAAGCATCGTATCCCATAAAGATTTGATGCTGGCCACGATTTCATCAACATAAGCTTGAGGCTCTTGGCCTTTTTCCTTGGAAACCTTCTCTATCTTCTGGCCGTGCTCATCCGTGCCGGTGAGATAAAATACTTCAAAACCTTGCATTCTTTTAAAGCGGGCTATACAATCAGCGGCCACGGTAGTATAAGCATGACCGATGTGAAGATTATCGCTGGGATAATAAATGGGGGTTGTAATATAGAAACGCTTCCGCTCTGACAACTTGGACCCTCCTGTCTGTTTATGCCTTCCCCAACCAGTATAAAGCAGTTTTCGCCAAATACAATGATTTTCCCGTTTTTTGCTAAACCTGCTTATACCGCAGTCTATCTCCTATAGTTTACCACACAATTTATAATGTTAATCCATCAGCGATTCTCTTGCGGGGTATCACTGCAGCAATAATACTACTACTTGCGAAATTAAAACCTCAGAAGGTCATTCGACATTTACCACATATTTATGCCCTATATCTAGCTAATCTGCCAGCAATATTACTAATTTTCACCATATTTCTTGACTATTTCTGCCAGCATTGGTATACTTTGTTTCGGAAGTTAATCGTAAAAACGAGGGAGGATTGCAGCATATGATGAAGTCAACCGGCGTAGTAAGAAAAGTGGATGAACTCGGTCGCATCGTGATACCTATCGAGTTAAGACGGACCATGGGGATAGAAGAGAAAGATGCTCTGGAGATCTACGTTGACAACGAAAAAATCATTCTCAAAAAATACGAGCCCGCCTGTATTTTCTGTGGTAATGCCGAAGAAGTAGCTAACTACAAAGGCAAGAACCTGTGCAGATCTTGCCTTTTGGAACTGGGTAAACAAGTAGGCTGATACATATTCACTGTTTATGGAGTTCGTAGTAATTATATATGTCTGATTTTTTCAAGCCGTATTCCCGCGCCTTCATCAAGAAGGCTTCTTTTTTTCCCATTCCCTGGTTTATCAATTCGTCCACTTCTAAACTGATCGTGTGAAGGTCGGCGGTTTTAACCGGTGGCCGGCAGCCTGCCACCACCAGGCAAAATTCCCCGCGGGGGACATTTTCGCTAAAGTGCTGCACAGCGGTTGAGATGCTCCCCCTCAAGATTTCTTCGTGTATTTTGGTGAGTTCCCGCGCAACTACCAAATCCCGGTCTCCCCATATTCCAAGCATGTCTTCAAGGGTATTCAAAAGACGGTGCGGCGCCTCGTAAAAAACCAGAGTGTTCTTTATGTGCGCCAGCTCGCTGAGGGCGGTTAAGCGCTGTCTGCTGCGGGCAGGCAGAAAGCCGCGGAAAAAAAAGCCTTCGGTTTCCATTCCGGACATGCTCAGGGCGGCGATGACGGCTGAAGGACCCGGCACAACTTCTATTTTGATCCCGGAAGCGATCGCCTTCTGAATCACGCCCAGGCCGGGGTCGGATATCCCAGGCATTCCGGCATCTGTAACCAGAGCTACTGTTTTGCCGCTTAACAATTCTGCTACTATATAATTCTCCTGTTTGGGTCCGCTATACTGATGATAGCTCACCAGCTTCTTCTTTATTTTATAGCGGTTTAAGAGTTTAATGGTGTGGCGGGTATCTTCACAGGCAATCAGGTCTACCCTGCGCAGGGTCTTTAGCAGGCGGATGCTTACATCCTCCAGATTGCCGATTGGTGTTCCGCATATGTACAGTATTCCCATGGAGATCTCACTTCCCCGGTCACTTCTATTTGATGCGGTGATTGTAAATCGATTCTACTTCCTGGCTGTAAATACCCGGAGCTTGATAGATTATAAGTGGCGGGTCTTCATGGTATAAGCAATCTTCTTCCCGCCGGCAGCTCTCTACCAGGACCAATTTGGCTTTATCAGCGGCAAAGGATTTCACCATTCTCAGGCGCGTAATTCTTAGCCCCCATTTGCCGCATTCCTTTCGGATTTCCTCCAGGCGTTCCGCTCTGTGGATCATGGCCAGGCGGCCCTCTTCTTTTAACAAATGTGCCGCTGCCGCTGTGATGTCGGCTAATTTAACCTCGATCTCGTGGCGGGCAATAGCCTCTTCCCGGTTTTGATTCAATTTGCCTTCGCCCGCTTTCCAAAAAGGCGGATTGCATATCACCAAATCAGCTTGCGATCCCGGCATATGCCCGGGTATGGCCTTGATATCCTGGCACTGTATGACGATGCGCTCCTCCAGCCTGTTGTACTTAACGCTTTGCCTGGCCCTTTCTACCATATCTGGCTGAATCTCTACACCGGTAATTTTCAAGGCGGGTTTCCGGTGGGATAACAGTAAGGGGATCACGCCGGTACCGGTTCCCAGGTCTATTGCCTGACGGACCTGATCTAAATCCGGGAAATGAGCCAATAAAACCGCATCAATAGAGAAGCGGTAGCCTCGTCGGGGCTGAATGATCTTTAACCCGCCTAAAATCAAATCGTCCCAAGATTCACTGGCTTCCTCACGGAATCCGATCATATCTCACCCCTGGCCAGCATAGCCGCACAGAATAAGCAGCCTTCGCTTCTTTCCTCGCCAAATGCCATGGGGCAAATATGGCGGCCATCCTGGTAAAATTTTTTGAGGCTATTTTCATATGGAATGTTATCCTCCGGACCGCAGCCCGCAGCATCAGTTCTTGCATCGAACTGACCTTCCCCCTCTAACGAGGCAGGCGCTTTCGCCGGCTGTTCTGTCAGGTCATTCCTTTTTTCATGAACTGCCATTTCCAGTAAGGCTACTCGTTCTTTTAATTCTCCTACCTCCAGAATGATATCCCGGAGAATGGTTTTTAACTCAGCGACTGTTCGGTCTATGGCTGCGGCCCTCCTGTGCTTTTATGTCGTACAGCTGCGATTCATATTTCAGGCAACACATCAATCGGCCACATATGCCTGATATCTTAGCGGGATTCAAAGATAAGTTCTGCTCCTTGGCCATTTTTATCGATACCGGCTCAAAATCCCCCAGGAAACTGCTGCAGCATAATTCCCGCCCGCAGGTCCCGATCCCGCCAAGCATTTTAGCTTCATCCCGCACCCCGATTTGCCGCAGTTCAATGCGGGTCTTGAAGATAGCCGCCAAATC
>NZ_DCEA01000048.1:0-9796 GCF_002316705.1 Syntrophomonas sp. UBA1041 | reverse complement strand
AGTTTATGCACATTTATTTTCTGCTTGCAGATTTCCAGAGCTTCTTTTTCTTTTTGCTTGTTTTTCTCATAATTGGCCTTATCCTGATCACTAGCCTTTCTGATGACTTTCTTCAATGGTAGAACCAGGTCTTTTTCCGGAACATCTTTTTTGCCCATCACCACAAGGCCGCATTCGATACCCCTGACAGTCTCGACGATCACCAGGTCCAATTCCTCCAGATCCAGATCTTCGCATTCGAAATAATATATTTTCCCAGCGGGCTTAAATCTGACTCCAACTACCCACGCCACAGCAGTAACCTCCTTAATATCCGGTCTTTAATCCCAAAAAACCCCTCTAACCGCGTAAGCTATATTAATCCCCAGGGTGAGAGGGTTCACATTATAGCGCAATTGTTTTTGCAGGGCTTGCACCCTGTTCACGGCAGCTCCAATTCTATCCAGAGCTGCAGCGGGAAGGGAATTTATCAGGTCTTCATGCTCGCTGATCATCAACAAAGCTGGATTGGCAGTAGACCGATAAACATATACATCTCTTAGTATAGTGGAGAGCATGTAACTGAGCAAATTGGGGGCCTTCTCAATGGCCTCTGCGGCTTCAAACAAGGCCGCCATTTTCCCCCGGGCCAATGCCACGAAAGTGTGGCGGGCCAGATCCCATTTCTCAGACAAGCCCGCTTCCTGTGCGATGTCAAGGGCCGCGGCTACACTGCCCTGACTGACTTGTGCCGCACACCGGGCTTGTTCAACATCTATTCCCCGTGTTGTCAAAACGGCGACGATGTCCTCTTCGCTGACGGCTTGAAAGCGTACCGGCTGACAGCGGGACAATATGGTCTCCATTATGGCCGCTTCATCCGTCACCAGTATTAATATAGCGTACTCAGGCGGCTCTTCCAAGATTTTGAGCAAAGCGTTGCCAGCTTCGATAGTTAACAAATGGGCATCACGAATGATCACAAAGCGGTGTTTAGCGCGGTAAGGCTTTAAGGCCAGCCAGGGCTGCATTTCTTTGCTGATCTGATCCTTGCTCAGGCGGGTTTTATCCGCCATCCGTTCAATGATGAACAGGTCGGGATGGGCGCGGTCGGTCAAAAGAACTCTTCCGGCGGGGTCTTCCCTGGCCAGAATACCTGTGGCAAAGGCTATGGCAGCAGTCATCTTGCCTACGCCAGCAGGCCCATAATACAGGTAGGCATGGCTAAGGTTTTGATTATCGACGCAGGTGCGCAAAAAATCGACTACTTTATTCTGGCCAATTATCTTTGACAAATCATCCATTACTCATTCTCCAGACGACATGATTATATCATTAAGTCCACCAGCAGGCCGCGGATCTTATCTATGGCAGCCAGTATATCCACAGCATCCTGTTTCTTATTCATGAAGTCATTTAACAGATTATCCACTTCTGTATCGATGGTCTTTATAGTAATTAGTATGGTCCTGCCGCGCCGGTTAGCGCCTACATCCTGTTTCAACAAATATGCTCTGGAACCGGCTTCTTTGAGAAAATCCTTGATCCGGCTTTTATACAGCAACAAGTCATGAACCGTCAATCTGTGCCGCAATCGCTCACTTATGCGGTCTACCTCCTGCAAAATAGCCCCCATAATCTGGCGTATTTCAGCTTCCTGGTGCTGGCGCAGCTCCTGTTCAAACTGTGCCGGGCTGGTTTTTTTTACTTCATAAACATTGCTTCCCAGGGCATTTCTCAGCCGTTCTATACCTTTACCGTCACGATCAATACGCAACCGGCTTCCACCCCCGGCTCATAAGTAATTGTTGCAGGCAGTTGAGCGCATCAGCGGCCACATCTGCAAATGCCCGACCGGCATCAATAATATGGATGCGTTCCGGTTCTTGACGGGCAAGCTCCAAATATCCCTGTCGCACCCGGGCCTGGAATTCGCGGCCTTCTTTTTCAAGCCGGTCGGCTGCTTCGCCATTTCGTCTCAACTCTCCAATTCCTGGCTCCAAGTCCAACAAAATGGTGGCATCCGGTAAAAGCCCATCAGTGCATAAACGGTTCAACGTATAAAGAAACTGTAAGTCCAACCCCCGCCCATAACCCTGGTAGGCAATGGTTGAATCAAGATAGCGATCGGCAAGCACTATTTTCCCTTGTTCCAGGGAAGGCCTTATCAACTGGTCTACTACCTGACTCCTGGCGGCGGCATATAATAAGGCTTCTGTGCGGGGCGTGATGTGGCGGTTTTCCACATTGAGCAACAGTTCTCTGATTTTTTCTGATATCACCGTTCCTCCGGGCTCTCTGATCTTAATAAGAGGATACTCCTGCCATACTTCCTGCAAATACTGAATTAAGGTGGTTTTTCCGCTTCCGTCTATGCCTTCCAGGCTGATCAGCAATCCTTCACCCATATCAATGCTCCTAATCAGTTTAAGTTTGATCGATGATTCTTATTTTGTCCAGATCAGGATCCAATCCCTGGACATGGCTCCCGGTGTTGATCAATTCAACCATGTATATGTAAATTTCCGGAGAGACAATTTCTCCCGGAAGCAAACAGGGAATTCCGGGTGGATAGGGAACCACCATTTCCCCGGAGATTTTTCCCACGCTATCCTTCAGAGGCACTGCAGTTTTGGCCGCAAAATAAGCCTCCCGGGGGCTCATTTGTACTTGAGGGGCAGGCAACTGCGGGGTCGCTGTTCTTGCCGCCGGACTTTTGCAGCCGATATGCCGGGAGATCCGGTATATCGCCTGATATAATCGCTCCCAGTCCTCGTGGTCATGAAAGATGGACATCATGGCCAAAATGATGTCTTGGGATTTCCATTCTACTTCTATATTCCAATCGTCGCGCAGCCGCTTGGAGACGGCAAACCCATCTTCCGCCAGGCCCTGCACCGATATCAGTATTTTCAAGGGATCTATCGCTTCCACTCCTGTTACCATTAATTCCTGAGATAAGCAGCGAATCCCTCTTATGCTGTTAATTTTATTGCGATAATAACGCGAAAGGCCAAGAGCCCGCTCTAAGGCTTCTTGGCCGTGGCATTCCATCCAATCCCTGGCCAAATCGATAGAGGCCATAATCAGGTAGGAAGGACTGGTGGTAGTTAAAAGACTGCAGGCTCTTACAAATCGATCCGGGCTAGGACATGATTCTCCAATGTGCAGGCAGGCCCCCTGGGTTAATACCGGCAGGGTTTTGTGCAATCCGTTGATAACCACGTCTGCGCCCCCGGAAAGTGCTGTGCGGGGATACTCGGGATGAAAATAAAAATGTCCCCCGTGGGCCTCGTCAACCATCAAGGGAATCTTACGGTTTTTAAGCAAAGCCGCTATGTCTGCAATATGACAGGTCGTCCCATAATAGCTGGGACTCACCAGTGCAACCGCATCTACATCAGCATGCTTTTCTAAGAGGGTTGTAATCTTCTCTTCTGTAACTGCCAACGCTAAACCATCGTCATTTACCTGGCAGGGGATATAAACGGGATTGGCTCCGCTAAATACCATACCAGCAAAAAAGGAACTGTGGGCATTACGCGAAACCATAATCTTGGCGTTCTGCCCCAGCCCCAAAAAAAAGCTGTGAATGCCTGAGCTGGCCCCATTTACCAGAAAATAGCTCGAAGAAGCACCGAAGGCCCGGGCCATTAATTCTTGCCCTGCCTTTATAGGACCAGAAGGCCAGTGCAGGTCATCAAGACCGCTGATTTCAGTTAAATCAAAATCAATAATGCCTTGGAATGAAGGAGGAAAGGCATCTTTACGACCAGCATGTCCAGGCATATGCAGCCTCAAACCTGAAATCTGACAGTATTCATTTATTGCAGCAAATACCGGTGTTGTTGAACACAAATTGCATACTCCCTGTAAACAGCCACAGGTTAGTAGATCGAACGTAGCCCGTCCATAATGCGGTGATATTCAGCGCTGCCTACCGGGGTTTCCATCAATATTGCTTCGCATTCATGACACAAAAAGGCTTTCCCCAGTTTAAGTCCTCCGCGAATACCCGCCTGAGGGATTTGATGGCAAACGCTGCAGCGCGGCACCACACAGTCGCGGTACACCGGTTTTCTTACAGAAGATAACGGGTTGCTTTGCATTTGATACTTCCTTTTAGTTGGATTTACCGATTATCCTGGTATACCTAGAGTATGCACATAACCAGCTAAGTGCTATAAGTAATCAAAGCCTTATTTTAGCAGCATCTCCGTATATTAACACCAGATATGATTGGCTCTAAAGACGATTGTACCATTCTTTTCCTTTTCTGAGCAGTCTTTATTAATGTTTTAATCGATGCTACTGGCTATCTAATACAAAGCCAGTCTTACTTCCGCCCGTTTCTCCGCCGGTGATTTAAGCTATTAACGGCAGTCCCATTGTTGCCTTTTCACAAATGTTTAAGATTGTGTTCCTTTTAGAGCCATTATAGTAGCAATTGGAAAGCTAAATTAATACTATATACAAAATTATATAGTAACGGAGTGGAGTGCCATGTTTAAAAATAATAATGCGCCCATTAAGTGGGGAAGGTTTCATGTTCATGCCGCCAAAGCAAAGCCCAGGCCGCCTATCAATACGGAATGCGTCGAAGCCTGTGATGCCGATGTGAATATGGAAAGACAGCATAATTCTAAATATGAAGATGATTGTAAAGAACTAGTCAGCAAACATACTACTTGTGTTAAAACCGCTTATCAAAGAGCGATTGTATCTGTACCGGTAGCTGTTAAACCATTTTCTGTTCCCGGCCCTACCCATACGTTATGCTGCAGTGAACCGGTAGTAACAAATGTACGCTGCACCGGAACCAAAGAGAAGATTTGCTATTTCACCATTTCTCAGGAAATCTGCGTTGAGGTACCTATCCATTTCGGCGCTGAAGCCCAGGTGGGTGAGCCCGGGGTTGACTGTCTGAGAACTTCACTCGAAGACTGCGAAGACTGTGTGGAATGTGATGATTGAACTGAATGCCTGCCTTTCAAACCTGTTTCCGACCCCGGAAGAGATCAGTAGCGGAACCTGCACTGGTGAGATCAAAGGAACCTGTTGTCTTTACAGTATCTCATCAGCTTATCTGTGTTGAAGTACCGGTCACTTGGAGTGCAAATGCCACACCCGGAGCAACCTTCGTTCAAGGCAATCCAGCAATTAGCTGGAGCTTGTGAATGTCCTCCTGAAGGCAACGATGACTGAAAATTATCGGTGCTAGGCGCCGGCTATTAATAAATGGGCAGGGGTACTTTAAACCTTGTCCCTTTTTATTTTTATGTTGATTCTACTGCTTCCTTCTATGTTTAGTAACATTTTTACCATTACTCCATATAATGTCATAAATAGAAAGGAGGTGCACTATGTCTAACAACCGAAGAAGACATGTACACAATTTTTCCGGCATAACTCAAATAAATGATAATCACCGCCACGGCTTTTCCGGGCGTACCGGGGTAAATCTGCTGCCGACCCGCAGTGGCAGACATCGTCACAGATATAATGTGCGCACAGCTAGAGTGGATGATCATCGCCACCGTTTGATAAATATCACCAGCCTCAGTATTAATATTGGTAATGGCCGGCATATACACCGATCGTTTCTTAGGTTATCTACTCGTGATGACGGCCATAGACACCGTTATCGCTTCGTTACCGGGAGGAATATTCCAGTATAAAGCCAAGGGCAGGCAGAAGGACTGTCCCCTTGCCTGTGCCGGTATCCGCCCCAATTTTTATATTAGCTCAGAGTAATACAGGGCTTTTGTCAGCCCTGTATTTTTCATTCGCTCTTGATTTACGTTTTTGTTTTAATAGAAGAGGTTACTTCTAACCAAGGCCGTATCTGACGCTATGTGATTTAAAGATCAATAAACTTGACCTTTACCCCTTCAACGGTGTCCAGCTCATCGAACAAGGCCTGGATATCTTTTTCCTTCCCAAACAACTGCAACATAATCAAACCATCCATCGAGCACTGGTCTTCACTGACATCATGAAATCCCACCCTGGTTTTGATATTGCACCCGTAGCTGGTTAAGATCTCCTGTACATCGGGCGCATGGTCGGGCCGGTCATTGGTTTTGATAGCCATGATTGGACCCATGTAAAAGACCCCTTTCATTTACATAGTAATCGCTGCATCAAGCCCAACGCCTCCTGGACTCAGAATGCTCTATATAGCTCGGCATTTTGGACTGCAATTAATACAAGGCTCGGTTGGCCTTTCTAAAGGGCATTTCAAGCCCGCAATCGTCTAACAGCCGCTGGTCTTCAAGACTTCGCCCGTTCGCTGAGATGTTTCTTTAAGCGCCATCCGGGTTTTAAGCTCTTTCACTAACCATTTTTTCCCATCCGCATACCATGTATTAAATATCTGTAAAGAAGGCGATGGTGTGAGTTATAGGGTGTGCTTCGCCGCTTACCTGCGGCGCCAGGGGCGCAGGGAGCCGACGGTGAAAAGCTATGTCCGGGCATTGTCGGAGTTCTGCCAGTACAGCGGCGGGCAGGGGAGGAAATCCGGTCTGTGCAAGAATTTGGCCCCCGCTCGGGTGGAGGCTTACAAGCAGTACCTCCTCAATAATCGAGGTCTGCGGCCGTCCACAGTAAACCGGCGCCTTTCGGCCTTATCCGCCTTGGCCCGCTTTCTGATGGAGCGGGGGATGCTGGCGGCCAATCCGCTGAAACTGGTCACACGCGCCGGCCGCAATGCGTTGCGGCGGGAAGATATGCAGATCATCTGGCAGGATGTCCAAACGCTGCGGGCCGAAGTGCACAAAGATATGATGAATGTTCGTGATCGTGCGGTGGTGGAACTGCTCTACGCCGGGTTAACTGTCCGGGAGTTGTGCGGCCTGAAGTATGATGAGAGCTGGAGCCCGGACAACAACACCATCACTGCGGGGCAGCGCCTGGTAGCACTACATGCCCGGGCCTGCCTGGCCCTGGAGCATTACATGATATTAAGGCCCATATTGCGCGGGGACTATTTGCTGGTCGGCGGAGGCCCGGGGTGGTCGCTAAAACCAGGCAGTGTCTACCGGACTCTGCGCCGACTGGCACGGATATGCGATGTTAAGACCGGGGTCAGGGAATTGCGGCTGGGGCGTTACATGACTGAAGTGTACGGATTTGCATCAGCTTTCATTGCGGCGGCGGCATAACTCTTCTTGGTGCTGACCCCCATAAATTGCCCTTTAATTGAGAAAGAAGGCTTTAGGTACCCTGATTCATTAACCCCTGCACAAGATCGCCAACAAGCGGGTTCAGATGCCCAATCGTTGGGTCATATTTCGCAATACCCTTTGATTTTGCCCCCGAAAGGTTTAACTCCTCGCAAAAAGCTGGAAAGGTATTTTGACGAAAGCGGTTTAACCTATCGCGTGATCATGGAATCCTCTTAATATCGAACTGAGTGCTGTTTACGTCGAAATGGGTCTGGGGATTTCCTTTGCGACGATAGTTAGCGATCTTCCGGCCTTTGCCCAGAGGGATTTCAGGTTTATATCATTGGGGCATTATTTTGATGCTAATTACTTAAGTTTGGTATTTAGAAAAGATAAAGCCAACAAGTCCTTTCTAAAAGCCTTCATTGATATAGCTCTATATGACCCAGACTGCAGGCACGGGGACGATTCTTTTGCCTGCCTGGAAAAGTAAATTAATCCTGGCGACCGTGCCTGCCTAACATTTCTTAAAACCTCCATATATTTGTAATTACTCTATTGTTAATTCGTATAACTAGTAATAACAAAAGGGGAGGTTTGGGAAGGTGCAGGAAAAAGCGAATCTTCAGTGGACCTGGATAGCAGTTGCGGCGGTTCTTGCGGTCGGATTGATGCTCTCATCATGGATTGTCAGTAATGGCATGTTGAAGCTTAAAGCCAGCGGAAATTCAATTACCGTAACCGGTTCTGCCAAACAGCAGCTTAAATCGGACTTGGCGGTATGGACCGGCATGTTTACGGCTCAGTCCCCGGAACTCACCGGAGCTTATGCAAAACTTAAAAACAGTCAGGATAAGGTGAAAAACTACCTGGTTGAAAAGGGTTTTACTGAAAAGGACATTATTTTCTCATCCATCAATACTGATATCCGTTATGTTCTGCTGGCAAACGGCCAGTATTCCAACCAAGTGGAAAGCTACAGACTCAGCCAAAATGTTGAGATCAGGTCTGATCAAGTTGACCAGGTGGCCGCTTTGTCCAGGGAAGCCACCGATCTCATCAATCAAGAGGTAGAGTTCTATTCCAACCCGCCCCAGTTCTTTTATACCAAGATTGCCGATCTAAAAGTGGAGATGCTGTCATTGGCAACCCAGGATGCACTCAAAAGAGCGGAACAGATAGCCTCCAATTCCAACAGTAAAGTGGGGGCTTTGCGCGGTGCCAAAATGGGCGTTTTCCAGATTACACCCTTATATTCAAACGAGATCTCCGATTATGGCATAAACGACACCAGCTCCCTGGACAAAGAAATAACCGCGGTGATGAACTGTGAATTTGAGGTAAACAAATAAGCAAGGGCGACAAAGGGGGGTCCAGCTGACGGCATTTTGGACAAAATGCCGTCAGCTGGCCCCCCCTTTGTCGCCACGTGGCCGTGTAACCATCGGGGCCGTTCCTTTAGAACAGCAGAATGAAGGTGGTAATTGCCGTCCCAATACCCCGTTGTAAAGCGCACTTGACATTACCTGCATAAGATCTTATACTATCTGTAAAGCTAGCTTTACACTACAATAAGGCGGTGAGATTATGAATAATCGCCTGCGCGAAATGCGAGAAAAGGCAGGCATGACTCAGGAAGAACTTGCCGCCCAGGCAGGTGTCTCCAGACAAACTATTATTTCGTTAGAAAAGGGGAAATACAATCCTTCCATTATCCTGGCCTATAGTTTATCTAAAGTCTTTAACATCAGTATTGAAGAGCTATTTCTTCTCAATGAAGGAGGTAGTAAAAATGACTAACACTAATATGCGGCTTATGAAACATTTGATATTAGCGCTGATTGCCGGCATAGCCGTGTGGCAGATAGCAGCAGGAAATAGTTCCTTTGGTATGGGGCTGTTGATAGGTGTAATCGCAGCAGCAGGTTCTCTGGAAATAAAGCAGCGTCGTATCAGTGAAATGCAGAAAAAGGGCATGAATCCTTATGATGAACGGGCCTGGTCTTTAGCCGGTATGGCCGCTTATGGCGCCATTAGGATATATGCAATATCTCTTGCAGTCATCATACTCGTGGGATCAATCTGGGGTCCGCAAATCCAAGTAACTCCTTACAACTTATTAGGCCTGTGCCTGTGTGCATTACTGGGATTATATGTTGGCAGCTATTATTATTACAATCGCAAATTTTAACTTGTGCAAGCTGGGCACGGCAGGGGGGCAGGCAGCCTTTCCCCTGCCGTTTGCCTCACGGCCTGCCCCGGTTGGCTAACCAAACCCAGAAAAATCATTAATCCTGCTTCCTTGATTGCGCGAAGCGAAGCGGAGGCGCATCAGTGTCCCCGAAAGGGGGGGCAACGTCCTACTCCCGGCCGGCGTACCCGGCTGGTGCCGACGGATCGAAGGCTTTAGCCTGAGCGGCGGCGCCCACGAAGCCGACGATGTTTCGGCGAGTGCCGCGAATAGAAGCCCGCAAGGGCTGACCGCGGCCAGCGCTGTGGGAGGTTAGAATGCCAGCATTTCTAACTACTTAGCAACTAACTCAGAAAAATAATAATCCTGGCAACGTCCTACTCCTGGCCGACGATGTCTCGGCCAGTGCCGTGAATAGAAGCACCCAAGGGCTGACCGGCGGCGACGGCGACGATGTCTC
>NZ_DCEA01000099.1:28647-28915 GCF_002316705.1 Syntrophomonas sp. UBA1041 | reverse complement strand
CCTCAAAAGCTGGGCGATGGCGCGCAGCAGATTGTCGCCGGCCTGATGACCGAACACGTCATTAGTGATCTTTAAACCGTTGACATCACCCATGATCATTGACAGGGGCAGCTGCCGGTCCGTGTTGAGGCGGGCCAGTTCCCTCTCAAAAAAGGCCCGGTTGTATAACCCGGTCAAACGGTCATGATAGCTCAGATAAAAGATTTCAGCGGCTTCTTTCTTCTGCTGGGTGACATCTCTGAATACCAGCACTACCCCCAGCACATCA
>NZ_DCEA01000099.1:28128-28498 GCF_002316705.1 Syntrophomonas sp. UBA1041 | reverse complement strand
CCAGCACTACCCCCAGCACATCATCGCTGATATCTTTGATCGGCGATGCGCTGTAATCAACCGGGCGTTCCCGCCCGTTGCGATCCAACAGCACGGCATGATTGACGGGTGTAACCTGGCGTGTTGACGATTGCATGGCCAAATCTACCGGATCAGGCTGGGGCAAATGGCTCTGTTCGTCAAAAATGCGGAATACTTTGCTCAAAGGCCTGCCTAGTGCTTCTTCGCGCCACCATCCGGTTAGGTTTTCGGCCACTTCGTTCATCATTAATACGGTGCCGTCTTGATGGGTGGATATGACTCCGTCGCCGATGGAATGAAGGGTGACCCTGAGCCGCTCCTTCTCAGTCTGAAGGTCGCGGGTGGCCTG
>NZ_DCEA01000099.1:19331-27890 GCF_002316705.1 Syntrophomonas sp. UBA1041 | reverse complement strand
CGCACATCGCGCCCATCAGGCCAGGTGATCATGCGGTCCACCACCCGGTAATAACGATTTAAAACCGGGTTGCGAAATTCCCATACATATGGTTCATAGGCCATGGCCTTAAGGGTGGGGTTGGTGCAAAATTCGCAGGGCTGGTCGCGGTTCATCAAGACTCGATAACAGATCTTGCCCACCAGGCTTTGATTGTAAACCCTCTGCAAGGCCAGGTTGCCATAGATGATGGAGTAGTTTTCCATGTCAGCCACGTAAATAGGCTCTTGAATACCGTCAAACAGGGACAGCAGTTGGGCGCGCTCCAGATGCAAAGCCGCTTCGGTTTGCTTGTGTTTCATATAATCTGAAAAGATATTGCATACTGAGCTCAGGATGCGAACGTCTTCAGGATGCCAATCGCGGTAGGAGTGGCAATGGTCAAAGCCTGCAAAGCCATAATAGGCGGAGTCGATAAACAGCGGCATGGCCAGAAGGGACTTGACCTCCTGGGGCCTTAAAAGGGCTTTTGCCGCCTCTTCGGGGATATCCTCAACATCGCTGAACTGGATATTTTTCCTCTCCAAGAGGGTTTGATGCCACCAGGGGATATCCTGAGTTTTGATTCCCTGCAGATGCTCTTTCTGTGGAGAAATACCGGGAGCCACCCATTCATAAGTATTGTCGATAGTATTGCTTTCGGCATGATATTCAAAAACATATACCCGGCTTAAGCCGAGCTTTTCACCGATCATCTCCAGGCAGCGCAGATAGAACTGATCCATGCCCATATCCTGCATAGCCAGCATGGCAGTATTAAAAAGCAGTTCTTCGTTAGAGAGCCGCCGTTTCAGATAGCGTTCCATTTTGCGGTCATGGCTAAGTTGCGAGGCATGGAGTATATGTATCACAAAATGCTCCGCCTGCGGTGAATAGATGTGCAAGCGGTAGACGCGCCGCTGCGATTTGAAATAAGTCCTCAGGCGCAAGGGCCTGGAGGGGCTTACCCGCTGTAAGACATTGGCCAGATAGGCTTGCTCGCGCTGTATCCCCGTAAAGACCTGTGAAAAAGGCTTGCCCTTCACATCTTTGCCTTCCAGGCCAAACAATTCCAAAAAAGCCTGGTTGGCTTCCAATATTACGAAGTCCACGATAGAACCATCCGGGCCGGCGATAGAACGGCAATAAACATATCCGGACAGTGTATTCTGCACCACCGTCCGATAAAAATCCTGCCCAGTCATTACAAGTCACTCCTGCTGAATCCTTTAGGATTTCTAATCTCTCTACTAAATAGTATCGGGTTTCTGGGCCTTCCCCTCAAGTACAATCTTTTCAAATTATGTGCCAGGCGGGATGTAGCTTCTAAATTGCGGTGCACCGATAAGTTTACTCCCGTTATGGAGATATGGGAGTCCGGCAGGAATCGGAAGAGGCGCAGCGAATAACATAAGGTGTTATGGAGGAACGCGTTTCGATTCTGTACTTATAAATAAAAGCATTGGTAGAATACCTCTACTGACGAATTTATTGAAATGGAGTGAAAAAATGTTAGTTCATGAACTGAAGGATCAGGGGCACAGGGATGATATTGCTCTTGTTTTTCGGGAGCAGCATATAACTTATGGGGACGTGCAGGACAGGGTTGCGATGTTCAGGGATTATTTTTACCAGCAGGGGATTCGCCCTAAGCAAAATGTGGGGCTGTTCTGCCGCAACTCACCGGATTTTGTTTACTGCTATTTTGCCCTCACCAGTCTGGGGGCGGTGGTGGTGCCTATCAATATCAATCTGGCTGCGCCGGAAATCGCTTATATCGTTAAAGATGCCGGCATCATCCGTATGGTAACCAGCCAGCCCCTGGAACTGGGGGATGAGGTTACACAGCTTTTGATCGCCGAGTTCGGCCCCGGGCTGGCCAAGGCTGACTTGCCCGCAGCCCCTGATATCGATGATATTGCCGAGGAAAGTGAATGCGTTATCATATACACCTCGGGCACCACCGGGTTTCCCAAAGGAGCGGTTTTGACCCATCGCAATCTTATAAGCAATGCCGAAGCTACCAACCAGATCCTATTGGTTTCCAAAGAGGACAATATGCTTTCGGTTCTCCCCATGTTTCATGCTTTTGCCTGGACGGTCACCATACTGGCGCCGCTGCTGGCCGGAGCCAAAATCACCATTGTGGAGGTGTTCTTTCCCAAAGACGTCATTGCCACCATTAAGCGTCAGTCAGTTTCGGTAGTTTGCGGGGTCCCCTCCATGCACAACTTCTATTTAGCCCTGGGGACTACTGAGGATTTTTCCAGCGTGCGGGTGTTTGTTTCCGGGGGAGCCCCGCTGCCCGTGGAGGTTTTGAATCAGTTCCAGCAGAAATTAGGAGTTGCGCTGGTGGAAGGCTATGGCCTGTCAGAAGCCTCGCCGGTTTGTGCGCTAAACCCGTTAAACCGCAGCAAGGCGGGCTCAATTGGCCCGGCCATCCCCGGAGTCGAACTGCTGATTGTGGATGAGAAGCATAATGTGCTGCCTGCTGGCGAGGTGGGGGAGTTGATTGTGCAGGGTCCCAATGTGATGAAAGGTTATTATAATATGCCCCGGGCGACTGCCCGGGCGGTTGTGGACGGATGGCTGCATACCGGGGATATGGCCTATATCGATGAAGAAGGTTATGTGTTTATAGTGGATCGCTTGAAGGATGTGGTTATCGTGGGAGGACTCAACGTATATCCCCGCGAAGTGGAAGAAGTCCTCTACCAGTACCCAGGGATCAGCGAAGCCTCAGTCATCGGGATCCCCGATAAAATGCGCGGCGAAGCAATCTGCGCCTTTGTGGCCATGAAAGACGGGCAGACTTTTGACCGGCGGGCTATTTTGTCTTTCCTCAACCCTCGCCTGGCCAACTACAAACTGCCCCGGGAGGTCATAGCCCTGGAGTCCATACCCAAAAACTCCACTGGCAAAATCAGCAAGAATGATCTGCGTACACTTTACGCCGAACGCTACCAGAAAGCGTAGTTCATGGACTGTTGACACAACTGGGGCGGTCCTTTTTGTCACTTTGGTGACCAAAAAGGACCGCCCCCGCTTATCAAGCTGTTAGCCAGAGGCCGGTTCGCAATTGCTGGCAAATTTTGATAAAATGGGGACAGTTTAAATATAGAATGAAGAGATGATAGAGGCTGATGGGAGGGGAATATATGAGAAAAGATCAGGATCATTATGCAGGCTGTTTGTTGGGCGGCGCCCTGGGAGATACTCTGGGGGCCCCGGTGGAGTTTATCAATCATCAACAAATTCTTCACCGCTATGGTTTAAGCGGGATTCAAAGGCCGCAAGAAGGAGAAGCGGGCTTATTCGAAATCACCGATGACACTCAGATGACCTTGTTCACCGCAGAAGGTTTGCTGCGGGCGCGGGCGGCCCAGGCTTCTTCTCCAGAGGTCAATATAGCAGCCGTTGTTCATCATGCCTATCTGCGCTGGCTGCATACCCAGGGAGAAGATAACCCGCATTTCAGCGACTATGGTTACCATAGTGACGACGGCTTCCTCATCCAGCAATTTGAACTCTTTAAACAGCGCTCCCCGGGCTTGACCTGTACCTCAGCCTTGATGCGGTCGGAGATAGGCACTCTGCAAAAAGCGCTCAACGACAGCAAAGGCTGCGGAGCCGTGATGCGGGCTGCACCGGTGGGCATGATAGATCTGGGGGTTGATCCTTTTGCTCTATCCTGCCAGATCGCGGCTCTGACCCACGGGCATATCGACGGGATTCTTTCCGCCGGGGTCCTGGCCCAGATCATACACGATCTAATGGCCGGATTAGAGCTGGAAGAAGCAATACGGCACTCCCTGGACGTCCTGCGCCGGCATGACCGGCATGAAAGGCTGTCAGCCCGCATAGAACAGGCGGTCAAACTGGCCCGCAGCGAGCAGCCGGCGGTGACCTGCTACAAGCAGCTGGGCCAGGGCTGGGTGGGCGATGAAGCTCTGGCCATAGCGATTTACTGCGCCCTCAAATCGCCGCATGACTTTAAACAGGGAGTGATTATGGCGGTTAATCATGATGGCGACAGCGACAGCACCGGGGCCATCTGCGGAAATATCCTGGGGGCTTGTCTGGGCCGGACCGCCTTGCCCCAGGATTGGCTGGCTCAATTGGAATTGTGTCAGGTAATCGCTGCGATAGGGCAGGATCTCCTGACCGCCTACCGTGATGATGAAGACTGGCGGGTCAAGTATCCCGGCTGGTAAAGACTCCCCCAAGCAGCGGAGGCGACAGTAGTCTGAAGCTAGGCTTGGCGGCGGCAGCGTTTATCATCCGCCGCAGGGTTTTCTGGTATAATAAAACATATAGACTGGTAAGGTGGGAGTAAAATGGGGGGAACCTTTAAACAGATATCAGGCGGTACCATGTGCCGTCTGGAAATTAACTTTTTTGACCGCGATCGGGCCTGGGTAGGCATCACCGCCTATCTTTTCGATATCCGGGAACTCGATGTGATTCGCTTCTTCAGCATGTTCCTGTCCAAAATATTGTTTACGCTTGGAAACTGCAGCACCTCCAGCGCCCTCTTGCTCAATATCTATGATTATTTCTGCGCCATGGCCAACTACCCGCTGGATGACGGTTTCGTAGCCCGCATCAATGTACTGGATAAAAACCAGCGCCTGGTCGATTCCGACGAACCTCCGCTGCGCATCTATCGGTCGCAGTTCTATGGCACCAATGAACTTGACCGTGATATCGACATCAGTATGCCTTTAGGCGAAGAGAACTATTACGCCCCGGCGGCAGTGATGCTTTTTTTGCAGTACCTGATCCTGAACCTGTCGGACAAAGGCGTGCAGACGATGGTCTCATACATGAAGCATGTGCTGGACTATTATCTTCATATCGGGGATTACGGCAAACTGCGCGCCGGCTATGAGTCCGACCAGTATGCTTTAAATATGCTGCTCACCGTTGACGGGGGGCGCGACCACGGCCAGGGTATGATGTGATCGAGGCCCGGACGGGTTCGATGTCGGGACAAATGATTATTAGAAAATTTGCCGGGTTATTGCCCGGCTTTATGTTATTTGTTCGATATGCATTGCCCATAATAAACGATTTCGGTATACTGAGGGCAATCCTAAGATAAAAGGTGATAACCATGCCTACCAAACAAATTCAAAACATCATCATACAGGCTATTGCCAGCGAGTTGGAAGCTTATGATTATTACACTTCCCTGTCCCGGCAGCTGATAGATCAGGAGGCGGCCAAAATCTGCAAGTGCCTGGCAGAGGAAGAATGGCAGCATCGTGCGGCCCTGAAGTCTTTGCTTGATAATGGACTGACCGCTCTGTTTGAGAGCCCGGGCGATTCAAAACTAACCGATCATAAACCGGTCCCCAGGTTGTCCGCGGAGATGAAACCGGCCGATGCACTGCTTCTGGCCATCAAAAAGGAAGCCCAGGCCGCTGAAGATTATGCTGTTTTGGCACAGCTCAGCAAACGGGATGAAGAAAAACAGCTGTTTGAACGGCTGATTATTATGGAGCAAGGTCATAAGGCACATCTGGAGAAAATATACCACAAGCTGTTTGCGTAGATCCCGCTGCCGGATGTGATTGCAATATTATGCCATTCTAGTAAAATGAGACCAGGGGGAGAACAGTATGTTTAAATTTGGCAAACAGGCCGGCAACCCGCGCCGGGAAATCTTAAGCAGATGCAAGAATATAGCTATCGTAGGGCTTTCCGCAGACTCCACCCGACCCAGCCATCGCATAGCCGGATACCTGCAAAACCAGGGGTACCGGATCATTCCGGTCAATCCCCATCTTGATACGGTGCTGGGTGAGGCTTCCTATCCTGATCTTTCATCTGTGCCCATACCCATTGATCTGATCACTGTATTCCGCCGCGAGGAGGTATTGAGCGGGATCTTTGAAGAGGCTTTGCGGCTCAAGGTTCCGGCAATATGGCTGCAGCCCGGACTGCACTGTGAAGATGGTGAAGCTCAGGCTATAAAGCAGGGCGTAGAGGTCTTTACCGATTATTGTATTATGGCTGAACACCGGCGCTGGTTCTGATATACTACTGCCCTTGCATAAATTGTAAGTGACGGCTTGTTGCAACTCGACACCAGAGGGATGGTATTCAGGAAGGAGAGAATCTGGCTGGTGACCTCAATCAGCGAAGTTATTAACGTTTTAAATCTCGACCAAATTCTTGATCAAACCTGCAGCCTGGCCAGGACGGTAGGCGAAATCCAGAAAGCCAACCTGAGGCGCAGGAACCTGGGAGTGGAAACAAAATCCTCAGTAGTTGACCTGGTAACCGAGGTTGATCACTATTCTGAGCAATGCTTGATAACCGCCCTACACCATGCCTACCCCCACCATGCTATTTTATCCGAAGAGCAAGGCCGGCAAATCGGTTTTTCCGAGTATCTTTGGGTGATTGATCCCCTGGACGGCACCACCAACTACGCGCAGGGGCTGCCTATTTTCTCAATATCTATAGCCCTGCAGTATCGGGGAGAGACGATTATGGGAGTGGTGTACGTCCCTGTTCTGGATCAGATGTTCACCTCAATTCAGGGTCAGGGCGCTTTCCTCAATGGAATGCCTATAGCCGTGGCGCAGAAGACCGAGCTGGAACAATGCCTGTTAGCCACGGGATTTCCTTACGACCGTGCCACCCATCTGGATAACAATCTCAACTATTTTGCCCACTTTACCCCCAGAGTAAGGGGCATACGCCGTATGGGTTCAGCCGCCTATGACCTCTGCAATGTAGCTCTGGGCGCATTGGACGGCTACTGGGAATTGAACCTCAGTGCCTGGGATGTGGCTGCCGGCGCCCTGCTGGTGGAGGAGGCCGGCGGCAAGGTCGCATACCTGCCTCACAAGCGCGGGGTTTCGCTGGTGGCGGGCAACCCGGTCATCTGTGAGCGGATCCTCACTGAGATGGAGCAAGCCGATGCCATGGATTGATATAAAAAGATCATAGATTAGAAATTTTCAGAGGAGGAGAACCATCATGCTGGACTTGTTGAGAAGAAGACGCAGCATTCGCAAGTTTCAGGACAAAAAGCTGGAACCGTGGCAGATTGAAGAGCTGGTCAAGGCGGCCTTGATGGCTCCGTCGTCACGAACCCGCCGTCCCTGGGAATTCATTGTGGTGGAAGACCCGGAGCTGTTGAAAAAACTGGCTTTGTGCAAGGAACACAGCGCTTCGTTTTTAGCCGGGGCGCCGCTGGGAATCGTTATAGCGGCTGACCCGGGCAAATGCGATGTCTGGGTGGAAGACTCGTCCATCTGTACCCTGCTCTTGCACCTTCAGGCGGCTTCTATGGGTCTGGGGTCGTGTTGGATACAGGTCAGGGAGAGATGGCACATTGATCACAAGACTTCTTCAAGTTATGTGAAAGAATTGGTTAACCTGCCCGATGCCTATCAGGTTCTGGCCATCGTTGCCATCGGGTATCCGGCAGAACAGAAAGCTCCTATCGAAGACGGCCAGCTCCCATATCACAAAGTGCATTATAATGTCTTTGAAAAGCCCTTTTTTAACCGCTGAGACATGCGGCGGAGATAGATCGCCGGATTCTTAATATGCGATAAGGAGGCCAAATAAAATGCAGCAGCTTACAGAACAGGTCAAGTTGTTCGGGAACGGATATTTCAACTATTATGTGGTGGGCCGGGAAGAGGCCGCTTTAATCGAGTGCGGAACCAGTGCGGGAGCGGAGATTTTTGCCCGGCAGTGGGAAGCCCTGGAGGACAAACCTGACATTAAATACATCGTGGTCTTGCACTCCCATTTCGATCATGTCTGCGGCATCCCCATTCTCAAAGAGTTGTTTCCCGCTGCGCTGGTGGTGGGCAGCAGCACCGCTCAAAAGATCCTGTCCAAAGAGAAGGCCATGGCGAGCGCCTTTAAAAGCGACCGTTTTGTGGGCGAGTCCTATCTTAAAGCGGGCTTCATCTCCGAGCTGCCCCGGGTGGCGGAATGTGGGCCCATCGCGGTTGATGCGGTGGTAGGGGAAGGCGACCATCTGCTTTTGGGGGACAACCTCAAGCTGGATATTCTGGAAGCGCCGGGGCACAGTGCCTGTTCGCTGGCGATATACCTGGAAAGCGAACAGATCATGTTCGCCTCAGACGCTGCCGGCTACAAAACCGGTCCCGGGGAGATATCCCCGGTTTTTTTCCAGGACTATGACAGCTATATCGCAACCCTGAATCGTTTTCAGAGCTTGCCGATAAGAATCCTGGCCATGGCTCATGGAGATGTTTTTAAGGGCGATGAAGTAAAACAGTACCTGGAAGAGACTGTTAAAGCGGCCGAGGAAGGCTTTGCCTTCATAAAGGCGGCTTTAGAGGCCGGGGAAGACGATGACGAAGTAGGGAAAAAGGTGTTTGAGCGTTATTTTAAAGGCGGCATGGCATATTACCCGCCTGACATCATGTACAGCACCATGAAGCTTCTGGTTCTCAATGTCAAATCCAAATTGTAAACTGCATTCGGTCTGACGAAGACGGGCGCCTGGTTTAGCTCGCTAAACCAGGCGCCCGTTAGTCTTTG
>NZ_DCEA01000099.1:18061-19218 GCF_002316705.1 Syntrophomonas sp. UBA1041 | reverse complement strand
AGGCGCCCGTTAGTCTTTGTTCACCTTATTTCTAGACAAAATAGAAGCCGAAGGCGATGATGGCGTAGGCGGCCAGCAACAAAGAGCCTTCCAACCAGTTAGACTCACCGTCCAGGCTGATGAACTGGGCGATTAGCACCGCCAGACCGATCGCCACAATCTCATAATAGTTAAAAACGATACTCATCGGCCGTCCCATGAATAAACCGATAAAAACCAGCAGGGGCGTTACCAGCAAGGCAATCTGAGTGCTTGATCCCACCGCAATCTCAAAGGCCAGGTCGATCTTGTTGCGCCAGGCCATAATGACAGCGGTAAAATGTTCGGCAGCATTGCCGATCAAAGGGATGATGATAATACCGATGAAAAACTCCGACCATCCCAACAGGGCTGTAACCGGTTCAATGGAACTGACCAGGAATTCACTCTCCAGCGCTATTAAAAGCGTGCTTAAGAACAGCATCCCCAGGGAGCGCGGCCGGCTCCATTTAATTTCCTCATCAATCGCGCACTGACGGTTGGTGCCGGTATGACGGAAGCTGAATACCAGGCCGGCTACATAGATCACGAACAGAATCCCCGCCACCACCAGGCTGTAATGCTCCAGCTTGGGCCCGGTTTCTCCATAGAGGAATACCGCCGGGATGGTCAGGGCAATGACCGATAAAAACATAAGACTGGTCTGATTGTTGATATGAACCCGGTCGAAATGCTGTATCCCGTTCTTCATGCCGCCCATGGCTATGGAAAGCCCCAGGACCAAAAGGATATTGCCCAGGATGCTGCCTGCCAGGGAGGCTTTTACCACCGCGAACAGGCCGGCTTTTAAGGCAAATATGGTAATCAGGAGTTCGGTGGCATTGCCAAAAGTGGCATTGAGCAGACCGCCGATCCTTTCACCGGTATAACAGGCCAGGTTTTCGGTAGCCTCGCCCATAAGCCCGGCCAGGGGTATGATAGCCGCCGCGGCACTGAAAAACAGGCCGATCTCATTGCCGCTGAATTTGAAGTAGCCGCTCAGAGCCAGCAAAGGAACTAACCAGTACAAGAAATTCCACATAGTATATCACCATATAGGAGTAATTTAGCCTGCATGGTGCAGGCCTGTGTATATATTATCATTTTGCCAGCATATTTATGATGATTTGTTATGAATG
>NZ_DCEA01000099.1:17576-17907 GCF_002316705.1 Syntrophomonas sp. UBA1041 | reverse complement strand
TTTATGATGATTTGTTATGAATGCCCGCGGCAAGAACACTTTTTTTACTATAGCGACAATCAGCTGCAGAACCGGCGTCCCGCTTGCAGACCGTTCTCCGGGGCTGCCATAGCAGGCGCCGGTGGTTTGGTAAAACCTCACATCCCAGTGGAGGATGATTTATCCGCTTGGGACATGAACCGCTTTGATTGAAGGAAACCATTTAAATTAAGGAGAATACTGAAATAGCGAGGTGATTTATAAGTATGCCCAGAATGAAAAATCAACGCAAAATAGATATAGCGGGAATATTCCGGGTTAAGCAACAAACCATGATGATGCGGGTGCAGGA
>NZ_DCEA01000099.1:17161-17446 GCF_002316705.1 Syntrophomonas sp. UBA1041 | reverse complement strand
ATGATGCGGGTGCAGGAGGCGGCCAAACAGGGCGAGAAGCTGTGGGAATCCGGCCAAAGCAGCGGAATGAATGATTTTGCAGATCAGGTATTGAATATCATCAGGGGGTGTGCCCTCGAACTGATCGATTCCATACCTGAGGCAGCCCTGTGGAATCAGCAGTGGTCTGAAGCTCTGGATCTGGCTGCCGAGTTTGTCAATAAGCAAGGTGAGTGGCTTTTCCGCAGATGCCTTGAACTCTGGGGCGAGGAGGCCCTGGCAGTGCGGGAGCGCATCGAAGAGGCC
>NZ_DCEA01000099.1:2270-16971 GCF_002316705.1 Syntrophomonas sp. UBA1041 | reverse complement strand
CGCAGCTTGTGGGACATCAAGGTGCGCGATTCCATAAAAATCCCTCCAGCGGAAACCGCCAAGCTGTTGATCATCAGCATACTGGCCCTGGTATTCGGATTCCTTTTGGGAAAATGGCTGTAGTGGAGACGAAGCGGTTGAGACAGCTTTCGGGCTCCTTTAGAACGAGGAATATTAAACCGGGCCGGCGATTAGATTATTTATTCAATACCTGGTATTGAAGCCCTCGGCCAGCATACCCAGACCCATGACCGCGAGGACTAGCAGCCAGGTGTTGTTTAAGGCCACGGGCTGCAAGACTACCAGGCCGATAAGGAATAATCCCATTGTGATTCGAATGCCCCGGTCAAATGAAGTCAAATCCTTTTTGAAATCCATACCCGTCCACCTTCACAGCAGTTTTTTATAATGTGCCCACGCGGAATCATTATTAAAACCGCCCGGGCAATAAAAGACAAAAGATTTTCATGGCAATAAAGACATATTGGACAACTGCTCATAAAGGTGCGGCATTTTAAGCGGAAATTGGAAGCTCTGAAAAAACATCGATTGCAAAGGCGCTTCTCACAAGTAGCGGAAACCATAGCGAAAAATGGCATTAGGAGGAATTGTGTGCACAGTCTGCTGCTGGCTATCAGCTTTCTTACCATAGCCCCGGTTTACGGAAACCGTATTGCTAATGACAGGGAATTCGCCAATTCACTTTACTATTACCCTCTGGTCGGATTCATTATCGGCATGATATTGTTCGCAGTCTCCCGGCTCACTGAACTCTTAGGCCCGGGTATTGCAGCCGAGGCTATGATCATATTGGCCTGGGTTATGGTTACGGGCGCCCTGCACCTCGACGGGCTGATGGATTCTGCGGATGGACTCTTCAGCGGCCGGGACCGGGAACGCAAACTGGAAATTATGAAAGACAGCCGGGTAGGGGCTATGGGGGCCATAACTCTGGTGGTGGTCATCCTTCTCAAGCTGGCTTTTCTGGATAACCTTTTAATAACTGATAAGGCCTGGGTCTTGCTGGTTGCGCCGGCGGTAGGGCGGTTTATGATGGTGTACGCCATCTGCCGCTATCCTTATGCCCGGTCCGGCGGCGGCCTGGGGGCAGCGTTCGGCGGAGAAGCGGGGCTTCCGAAATTGGCTGGAGCCGCTCTATTGCTCCTGGCCGGATCCTGGCTGGCTCAGGCCTGGACAGCCCTGACCGCGGTCATTATCACCATCGGCCTGGGTGCCTTGATAGCGGCCTGGATAGCCCGGCAGCTGGAGGGTGTAACCGGGGATAGCTTCGGAGCCTTATGCGAGTGCTGTGAAACCATCTTTATCATCACCGCGGTATTCCTGGTGCATGGATAAGAGCGACTGGAGAGGATGACACGGCCATGAAATTAATCCTGATCAGACACGGACAAACCCAATGGAACGCCAGCCAGAGATACCAGGGTCATACCGATATCCCGCTGAATGACACCGGGAGGCAGCAAGCCCTGCGGCTGGCCGATTATCTTGTGAAGGATGAAGCGGTCGAGGCCGTGTATTGCAGCGATCTTTCCCGGGCCCGCGAAACCGCGGAAATAATCGGCCGAGCTTTTAAGCTTCAGCCCCACCCCGATCACAGGCTGCGCGAATTCTGCTTTGGCAAATGGGAAGGCCTGACCTTCACGCAGGTTTACGCTGCGTACCGGAGCGAATTTGAACAGTGGTTTAATAACCTGGAAGAATTCCGGGTACCCGGGGGCGAATCCTTTTCTGACCTGGCCAGCCGCAGCCTTGAAGCTATCGAGGAAATCAAAAAGAAGCATGCCGGGACAGCGGTGGTAGTCACCCACGGCGGGGTGATAAAGGCCATGCTATGCCGAATACGGGCCAACTCCGATCCCTGGCAGGAGACCGTTCCGCCTGGATCACTGACCAGAATCGACTTTTTAAATGAGCGCATCGAAATACCGCACATCGGTTTGGCGGTTTAGCCAAGGAAATTCGTACAGTCCTGCCAATAACCGATTGTTTCAGGACCAAAGCGATGTAATTTTCCTGCCGGGAATTACCCCCGATACAACACTTCCGCTAACAAGCCTCCGGAATAAAACGTCTGGACCAAGTTTTTCCGCTTACATAAGTTGGGTAAATTGGCATATAATAAAGCGAAGCCTAACCCGGATAGCCGCTTTGGCTGCGGGGATCAGTCCGAGATATTACAGCCTGCTGATTGGGGTTGGCCGGACCTGGTCCGGCGTGATAAAGGCGGTATTTCTGCCCATCAGCAGCTTCCCCTGTAATAATTGAGCATTGGGCTGACATATAGTTGTAGAGAAGGGCATGGCACGGCAAAGACTTTTCCAGATGTGTATTCAGATCGTCTAATTGCCGTCAGATACTGGAATAATGTGGACGGCCCGAATGGAGTTCTTTGACGACCAGGGAGATTAATATTTCCTTTTTATTGCACTGTTTTTTTTCCTACAGTTCACATATAATCAAATAAACAGAGACCAGAAAAGTCGGCAGATAATGTCAAACTCAGCGCGTGAAGGGAACAGCGCAAAAACTGTTTACACGTAGTTTCGGGGAATGCAGCAAGATGCGGAGGTGAGGCTGTGAGTAAGAGATGGGGTAAAGGCGATCCAGTGAATTTATCCGATTTACTAAAAATTACTCCGGTTGCCAATGAAATTATTCAGTTAGCGGAAGAATTGGAAATAAACGTAGCAGATATCCTTTGGATAGTAACCCAGATCATTGATCATGGCGATGAAATTGATGCCAAGGCCTATGCTAAGCTGCTCAATGAAGAAGATCTAAGCATTGAGGAAGAATGGGACGACATCGAAGTTGATAATATAGAATCCGATATGGAGCAGGCCAACTACACTGTAGATGTTAAGATCAACAGTGCCGGACGGTTTCCGGAAGTGGGCTTTAAAGCCGGGATCAATGAGCGTGAAGACATCAGTTACTTCTTCGACATGGTCTTGGATATGTTGGAGAAGCTGGAATAGAGTCGAAGCCTGAAACCAAAGTGAGCAATGATAGAGTCCGGGATGTCCCGGACTCTTTTACATGACAGTCAAAAGCCGGGTTTGACGCTGCCCGGCATTATGGGTTTAAGATTTTTATAAGGTCTTTTTATGGGTCTGCCACCAATTGATCAATTCCATTACCGGGGAATACCTCAAAAGCGCGTTGGCCAACTGCACCGTACCCAACACCCCGCACAGGGTTGCGGCCCAGCCTGTGACCAGGCCGCTTCCTGAAGCGAAGAAAAAACACAACGCCAGGATATACCTGGCCCATACACCATCATGGCTTAACATGCGAGCACCTCCTGACCTCTCCTTCTTATCCTCACCACAGCTGCCCGCTATTATGTAGGCTGGCAATGTAAAATGGGATTCAAGGCAGGCCGCGGTTGCGCTATACTGAGATGCAAGAGGGCTCGAAAGTGAGGCTGGCAGATCATGAGCGAATGGGTTACACTCCTGGCCTTAGCGGCAGGATTGATAATGGGCGGCCTGGGCATAGCTTTGGTTATGCGCGGGCGTTTATACAGTGAACGGCTTTTGTACGAGCAAAGCATTGCGGGCGAGCGGGCCATGTACCAGGAGAATCTTGCGCACAAAGAACAGTATCTGCAGGAATTGCGCCAGAGAGAGCGTGATCTTGGCCAGCATATATCCAGTTTAAGCGGCGAACTGCAGTCTCAGCAGCAGAAACGGTCGGCGGCTGAGGAGAGATGTCTGCGCATCACTGAGCTGGAAGCCAGCCTTGATAAAAAGGAAAACCTGGTGAGCGATCTGCAGATGGAACTCAACCGGCTGCACAAGATTCAGGCGGGCTTGGAAGAGCGTTTGCAGGAGAGTGAAAAACGCCTGGCCCGGGAGAAACAATTACTGGAACAAGTCCGGGAGAAAATGACTGAAGCCTTCGCCTCGCTGTCCGCCGAGGCCTTGCGCAGCAACAATCGATCTTTTCTGGAGCTGGCCGCCACCTCGCTGGAGAAATACCAGGAGGGAGCCCGCACCGATTTGGAAACCAGGCATAAAGCCATTCAGTCCTTGGTGGAGCCGGTACTGAACTCCTTGAAACAGGTGGATCAAAAGGTTCAGCAGCTGGAAAAGGAGCGCACCAGCGCCTATGCCAGTTTGATGGCCGAGGTGGGGAATATGTCGCGCACCCAGGCCCAGCTGCACACTGAAACCGCTAATCTGGTCAAAGCCTTGAGGCGGCCCGAGGTCCGGGGGCGCTGGGGCGAGCTGCAGCTGCGCCGGGTGGTGGAGATGGCGGGTATGGTCAATTTCTGCGACTTCGTGGAACAGCGCAGCAGCGAATCCCCTGATTCACGCCTGCGCCCCGATTTGATTGTCAAACTGCCCGGGGGACGTTATGCGGTGGTAGATTCCAAAACCCCTTTGCGGGCCTATTTGGATGCCATGGAGAGCGATGATCCCAACCTGCAGCAAGCCAGGCTCTCCGATCATGCCAAACAACTGCGGGTGCACATCAGCCAGCTGGGGAGTAAAAGATATTGGGAACAATTTCAGCCTACCCCGGAGTTCGCAGTTTTATTTGTTCCCGGAGAGGCATTCTTCAGCGCCGCCCTGCAATATGACCCCGAACTGATTGAGTATGGCTCCAGCCAGCAGGTCATCTTGGCTACACCCACCACTTTGATCGCTTTGCTCAAAGCGGTTGCGTACGGCTGGAAGCAGGAAGCCATCGCCGAGAATGCCCGGGAGATAAGCAGGCTGGGTCAAAACCTATATGATCGGATTCATGTCCTGACCAGGCATTTTGAAGACTTGCGCAAAGGCCTGGAGCGCACCGTGGAAGCTTACAACCAGACCGTAGGGTCGATGGAAAGCCGGGTTCTGGTTACGGCGCGCCGCCTGACGGATCTGGGGGTGTCGGCGCCCAAGCCCCTGCCAGCCACAGTTATGATTGAAAAAAAGCCGCGCCATATTTTCCCTGCGGGTGATGAGCAACTGGCGGAAATCTGCAGTGCAGAGGATGATGCTGATTAGAAGTTACTGAAAATACACCGAAATTTGGGTGAAACTTTACAAAACTCGTCAGCATTTTCTGCATCGAAGTATTATAATAATATAGGGTAGGTAATAAAATGCCCGGCGAGGAGGTGAGAAGATAATTGGATAAAAAGCTGATTGATGAGATCCTCCGTTCCATTGGCTTGGAGCACATTGAGGACGAAAAGGAAGACAGAGAATAAGAAGAAGCCATTTAAGGACCCTTAAATGGCTTCTTCATTTTTTCTGGGACAGCAGGCGCTTTGCTCCTGCTCAATCGGCAGCGGCTTCCTGCAGCAGTTCGGATACGGTAACAATTTCATAACCCTGGCTGCGGATATTGTTTATTATGGCGGGCAGGGCTTGCGCGGTCTGTTTACAGGTGTCGCTGGCATGCATGAGAATGATATCGCCCGGGTGTATGCGCTTGTTTATTCTCTCGATGATTATGGAGACACCGGGGTTCATCCAGTCCAGAGAATCTGTGCCCCAATGTATGGCCTGATAATGGCACTCGTGAATGGCTTCCATTACATTGTCATTGTAATCTCCGTTGGGAGCGCGGATAAGGCGGGGCGGCTCTCCAGTTACTGCTTGGATAGCCTGGTGGGCTTTCATAATCTCTTCTTTGATCTCGCTTTTACTGAAATTGGTCAGATTGAGATGGCGGTGTCCATGGCTGGCGATTTCATGGCCATCGGCTTTGATCCGTTTCACCACTTCCGGGTACTGAGTGGCCCAGGGGCCGGACAGAAAGAAAGTGCATTGCACTTGATTGGCCTTGAGGATTTCCAGCACCGCCGGCGCGGTCTCGTAACCCCAGCTTATATCAAAAGTTAAAGCTACGATCTTCTTGTCAGTTTCAACCCCATAAACCGGCTTTTGCCTGTAGAAGGCCTGCACATACACCGCGCTGGTAGCCAGCAGGAGCAGGACCAATACGGCGATAACCGTAATCTTCGTTTTGGGATTCATCTCGTAAAAGCCAAAAAACCTGGGCAGATCATCACCCTCTTTTCCTAATGAATTCTATGGCGAAAAAAGTAAGTTTATTCAATCTTTAGCTCCCCGGCTAATCAGTTCGCCCATACTCACAAAGCGGTAGCCCTTCTGCTTAAGGTCAGCCAGAAAAATATCCACCGCTCTGGCAGTTTGCAGACCGTTATCTCCGGCATCATGGAGGATAATGATCTGCCCGGGCCTGATGTGTTCTACAATGTGGGCGGCAATAGTTGGGGCAGGTTTTCCCCGGCGCCAATCCTTGCTGTCCTGCTGCCAGGTCCAATAGGCCACCAGCATGCCCTCTTTAACCGTCAAATCCACCATCTCATATGACAGATAGCCCCCCGGGGGGCGGAATAAATCGGGTTGATGCCCGCTGAGTTCTGTTATAATCTGATTTGTGCGGCGAATTTCCTCCAGTATCTGCCATTTATTGAGATGATTAAAATTCCGGTGCGAATAACTGTGATTCCCGATTTCATGCCCATCCCGGGCCATCCGCCGGATGATTTCAGGATGCTTTTGTGCCTTGCTGCCCACTACGAAGAAGGTGGCCTGAGTCTGATGCATTCTGAGTATGTCCAGGAGCACCGGGGTCCGGAGCGGATCAGGTCCGTCATCGAAGGTCAAGGCCACCACCTTCTCCCGCACTGTTACACTGCGAATTAAGTTGCCGTCTTTTTCCCAAACGGAGAGGTTGGGGTGCAAAGCCAGGGTAAAGCTGCCATAAGAGATCCCGCCCAGGAAAAGGGTCATGAACATCAAAGCTCTGAGGCGTCGTTTCAGCCAGGTTAGCATGCCGGCCTCCTGAAAATTAATCGCTTATAAAAAATATGAAGGTATTTGGGACAGTATGCGCTGCCTACACCGGCACTGGCCGGCCAAATAGCTGGATACTGGACCCGCACGTCTTAGGGAGATGCCGCATGCCGCCGCTGTTCGCAGTGGAATAATTTACATGACAGATTTGATCTAATATAATAATGTAGAATATATTGCATAATTATAATTGATAGAAATCAGGACGGAAAGTCATATTCAGCAATGTGCGGGGGATAGGATATATGTTTGCGTAGATTATTACCGGGATAATCTCAAGCTATCTTTTGTAGTAACCTTAATTGTGCAAAGGGAGAGTATGATATGGTTAAGCCGGAAGGGCGGGGAGAAACGGCCTATGTTTCAGCAAAGGGTCTACCAGAATGCAGTACAGAAAATGAAAGCGGGCAACAACTGCTGCCAGGCGGTTATTATGGCTGCCTGCCAGGAGTGGGGCCTGCCGGTTCCTGAAGACCTCCTGTCAGCGGCCAGCTTATTCGGAGAGGGCATGCAGGCCGGCTGTACCTGCGGGGCCTTATCAGGCATGATAATGGCCTCGGGCTTGCGCAGCCGCTATCAGGTTCACCCCCGCCAGGATAAATTAGCTTTGTCGCTGCACGATATCTTCAAACAGAACTTCGGCTCCACCTGCTGCCGGGTTATCAAGAAGAAGAGGTCCATCATCGATAGAGTCGGTTCGCGGACTTGTCAGGAATTAACCGGCAAAGCCGCGGTGCTTTTGATCGAGCAGTGGAAGGAGCTTGATGATGATCCGTCAGCCCGGGTTGTCGGTAATAATACCAACCCTTAACGAAGCCGTTCCACTGCGGGGATTGCTGAACAAGCTTCTGGAGTACTCCGAAGTGGAAATTATCGTAAGTGACGGCGGGAGTGGCGATGACACCGTGAATTTAGCCCGGATGATGGGGGCAACCGCCACAATCGGTGCTGCCAACCGCGGAGCTCAATTAAACCGGGGAGCAGCCCTGGCTGCGGCGCCGCTGCTGTTGTTTTTGCATGCGGACAGCAAGCCCGGACCCGGGCTGATTGAGGAACTGCTGCAGATTGATCCCTATAAGCCAGGGTGGGGCTGTGCCATCATAGCGTTTACTCATCCGGGTCATTTCTATACCATGTTGGGTAAATGCTCCAACCTGCGTGCCCGGTTATTACACAGTTGTTACGGCGACCAGGCCATCTATTGCTCGCAGGCCTTATTCCAACAAATCGGAGGTTTCCCGGAATGGCCTCTATTCGAAGATGCCGGGTTTTCGCGCCGGGCCAGAAAGTTGATCCGGCCGGCAATACTATCCGCCAAAGTCGAAGCGAGTTCAAGGCGCTATGAGCAAAATGGCCCCTGGAAAACCGTTTTTTTAGTACAGTTGTTGAAACTGTTGTTTTGCCTGGGGGTTTCACCGCACACCCTCAGCCGGCTATACCGCAGCAAGAAAAGCGGCGGAACTGCAGGCCGCGGTAATCATGATGGGCAAAATCCCGCGGACGGGATTTAGCGAGGCGCGCTTGATGGAAGTGATGACGGCCTGAGAGTACGCCCGTTTCCACCAGCCTGGCGTGGTGGAGCAGGCGTAAAACGTGATGTCACCGGACCGGAGCATGTTTATTACATTTCTGCTGGGATAAAACGTGAGCGACCTTTACACTGGTCCTGCCGCATAAAGATACCGGAGCTTAACCCCGGTATCAACTGTTTTTATTCGGCATCATGATCAATTGCTGCTCTTAACCCTCATCAGCCAGCTTCAGATCCCATTCTTCAGTGCCCCAGATATTGCAGGCCAAAACCAGAGCCTCAACCGCTGATTTGGCGCAGTGTTCCGTATCCCGGCGATTTTCCTCCGGATCCAGCAGAAAGATACGCCAGTAATCTGCCTGTTCTTCCGCCCACACCTCGGTTCTGTCCTCCACGTCCGGCGTTTTAATGGTACCGATTAGCTCCTTAGCCATAACTTCCCCTCCGTTTCTTTTCTCTTTTCATAGTTCCCGTTTAAACAATATAATCCTCTAAAAGAATTATTGCAATGGCTCCGGCAATGGATCTTGGCTGGGCGGTTTAAAATGCAGGACCGGCCGATAAAATGGGGTGTATAATCCTGGTGATTACATATCTTCAATAAATAGCAAACCTGGTGAAAGCCGGGGAAACGCCATGCTGATCTGACTGGAGACTTATGATAGAGCAGGAACTGTAAGGCTTTTTATGGAAAGCCTATTGAGAACAATGTTGATACAGGCAAATGTTATCTGGCAGAAAGGAGATTTCACCATGCCGCTGCATATCATCCACGGCGATATAATCACAATGCCGGTTGATGCGGTCGTCAATGCTGCCAATACGGCTCTGCAAAGGGGCGGCGGGGTATGCGGCGCCATTTTTGCCGCCGCAGGGGCCGACAAGCTGCAGGCTGAATGCGACCGCATCGGCAGGTGCGGCGTCGGTGAGGCGGTTGTCACCGGAGGCTATGACCTTCCGGCCCGGCACATCATTCACACCGCCGGCCCTATCTGGAGAGGCGGAAATTCTGATGAGGCCCGTCTGCTGCATAATTGCTATACCAACTCTCTGTGGTTGGCCATGCAAAATGACTGCCGATCCATCGCCTTTCCTTTGATCTCCTCCGGTATCTATGGATACCCTATAGAGCAGGCTCTGCAAATCGCCGTCGCTGCCATCAGCGAATTCCTGCTAAAATATGATATTCAGGTTTATCTGCTGCTCTACGATCAACAAACCTTTGAACTGAGCAAAAAGCTCTTCCCAGCCGGTGAAGCAAACAGCGCTGACTGACAGGGCGCCTTTTGAAATTGTGGTACCGGGTTATTCAAGTGCTGCTGAGGCCGCCCCGGGAGAAGGCTGTATAAGCATTGAGATGCGAATTGGGTCGATACCTTACCCCAAATTTTATACCCGCGGTTCGTATTAATATAAGGGTACTTTTATCGGGGAGGTTTTAGCGTGGGAGCCATTAAATATGTCAAAGGCAAGTTAAAGTCCTTAGCTTTTTTGTTGTTTATAAGTATTCTGATTTATATTGGTTTTTTGCTGGGGTCGATGACCAATCAGGCTCAGGCTGCAAGCGCAACGGTGGTTGGCAGTGTGGTCAATTTGCGCTCCGGCCCGGGAACGCACTATTTAGTGGCGGGATCCCTTTATAAAGATACCAGGGTGGAAGTGACCGGCAGCAGCGGTGAATGGCGCCAGGTAAAATTCGGGACGCTGACCGGATGGGTGCACTCATCGCTGCTTGAGGTGGCGCCGCCGCAAATGCTGAAAGTAGGGGTTGAAGTGGCTAACCTGCGCTCCGGCCCCGGGGCTGATTATGATATTATCGGGCAGGTTCGTTTAGGTGATTTACTGACCCTGGTGGGTAAAGAAGGCGATTGGTACATAGCCAAAACCTCCGACGGCAAGGGGGCCTACATCCGCCAGGATATGATTGCAGGCCAGTCTGCCGCGGCCTCCACCTCGGCGTTAAAAGCTGAGCCTTCGCCCAACCTTAAAATAGTGCTGAACAACCAGCCCATGTCGTTTACGGTTGCCCCCTGCATAGAAAACAATCGCATTATGGTGCCCTTGCGCGAGGTATTTGATGCGGTTGGGGCCACGGTGGGCTGGAATAATGCCCGGCAGACCGCTACGGTAGACTGGGGGGCTAAGAAGATCGTCCTGCCGGTTGACTCCTTTGAACCTACGGTAAATGGTTCGATATGGAGAACCGATGTACCCATCCGCAAATACCGTCAGACTACCATGGCCCCGCTGCGTTTTGTGATCGAGGCTCTGGGCGGCACTGCTTCCTGGGATCCCGATAGTTCTACAGTATACGTTTTCATTCCTCCTGCTGACGGGCTAAAAGCCGTGGGGGTGGTGGTCACTTCCCCTCAGGTCAATCTGCGCAGTGGGCCGGGAACTTTTTACGAGGTGGTCGGCAAGGCTGGCAAAGGGGAGCAAATGTCAGTGATAAAACAGCTGGACGGCTGGTATCAGGTTAACCGGGCAGGGCAAAACGCCTGGGTAGCGGGCTGGATAGTGGAAGTTGTCTGGGGAGGAACAGGGGCGTGAAACCTCCTTTCCTTTAATAGAACACAGCTTGAAGACAGGCAGGTTTATGTTTAAATCGCAAGATATATGCTTTATTAACGGAGAAACCGCTTAATGTCCTGCGCTTCGCCTTGTCCCAAGATGAAAGCTCATACCGGGTCGATAGTAATAATATGCCGGGACTCTGCGGTTCCTGGCTTTTTTACGTCCCCGTTTCGATCCCTGCTTTCTACCTGGGTTCCCGGAATCCCAATCTTTTCAGTCTATGCCTCCCCCTGGCTTTACTGCTCAGCTTCTCCTGGTTCTTCTCGCAATACTCACAAATCTTTTCTATATTCCCGCCTTCAAGACTATGATGATCAACAACTACAACCATTGTCCTTGAATTAGTGTTATTGTTCTTAATTATTCGCCTTAGTCCTATAAGAATCCACGATATGCTACAATTAGTGCAATCATGTAAGGCAGGATACTTATGGATTCTAATCCTGTAACTGGCCCTGGGTGACATAATGAGATAATCTGTAAAAGTAGGCGGTGACAAGCCTCTGTAGTTTGGAGATAATAATTATTATTAAACAGGAAATATTTATCCAAATTGTAATTCCTTAAGTATATGTGCTTGGTGAGGATCTCGATATGGAAACTGACTGGCTGACAATTGAAGAGAAGAGTTCCTTATTTGATCTGATGTGGAATGGATCCTCTGAACCCATGATCCTGGCCCAAAGGGTTTTTAATAATAATGATAAAGATTATGTCGTCGGCTATATCATCCTCAGAGTAAACGCTCCTTTTGAAGAACAATCAGGGCTTGGCCAAGATGAGGTTATCGGACGAAGGGTTGCAGAAGTATTGCCATATTTTGATCCCCTATGGCTTGAGGAGTACGGGGGGGTTGGCGGACCTCATAAGACCTTTCAGGCAGTGGTGCGTAATTTCGCCGCAGATGGTTGGTCAAACGTACGGGTATTTTCGCTTAGCGCAGAAAAGCTGCTTGTTACCATTTCAAACCTCAAAAGCGAACCAGAGCGGGAGCATCTGGCTCTGCTGGCGGAACTGCGCCGCAAAGAATTGGAACTCAGCGAAGCACAGCGTATAGGCCACATCGGCAACTGGTACTGGATCCCGGCCATTGACAGGGATGAAAACCATTTATCTGAAGAGTTGCACCGCATCTTCGGTTACGAACCCACTCAGCCGCTGCCTCCCTTCCATTTGGCGAAGGGGGCTCTTTTACCGTCGGATAGCTGGAACAGTATCAATCAGGCAATCGAGGAGACTCTCCGAACCGGAGCAGGGTTCGAAATGGATACCAAAGCCCTGCGTGCCGATGGCTCTCCCATCTGGGTCACCATACGCGCAGAGGTTCTGCGGGATAAGCATGGTAAAATAATCGGTTTGAGAGGCACCAATCAAGATATAACCCAGCGCAAACAGGCTGAAGCTGAACTGCTCAAGGTCAACCGGAGGGAGAGACTGCTTTCCACCGTGGCGTGCCGACTGCTGACCAATGACGATCCTCAGGGGATCATAGATGACCTTTGCCGGGAAACCATGGATTATCTGCAGTGCGAGGTCTTTCTGAACTACCTGGCCGACCGAGAACTGGGCTGCCTGCACCTGAACGCTTGGGCGGGAATACCCCGGGAGGAGGCCTTTAAAATAGAGTGGCTCGATTATGGGGCCGGCATCTGTGGATCCGTAGCCCGGGATGGCAGTTGTATCGTGATTGAGAATATTGATGCCGTCATCGATCCCAGAACCGAGTTGATAAGAGCCTTAGGCGTAAAGGCTTATGCATGCAATCCCTTGATCATAGAGCAAGAGGTAATCGGAACCATATCTTTTGGAAGCCGTACCCGGGAATCTTTCACTCCAGAGGAACTCAGCCTGATGACGACAGTGGCCGGCCACATTTCCATAGCCATCGGCCGCCTGCTGGCCAACCAGCAGCTCAGGAAGAATGAACAAAGACTAGAGCTGCTAGTGCAGGAGCGCACCCGGGAACTTGAGGAATCTAATCAGGCTTTCGCTAAAACCTTGGAGAGTATTACCGACGCCTTCTTTACGCTGGACCGGGATTGGCGGGTAACTTATTGGAACGGTGCCGCTGAACATCTGTTTAACGTAACCCGCCAGGAGGTGATCGGCAGAATATTCTGGGAGGTGTTCCCCGATTCTATTGGATCTGAGATCTACTACCAATACCAGTGGGCAATGCTATACAATGTACCGGTGTTTTTTGTAACTCAAGCTGATCATTCGGACCTGTGGGTAGAGGCTCGCGCTTACCCGTCGCCCTCGGGGCTTACCATATACCTGCATGATATTACCAAGCGCAAGCTGGCCCAGGATGAGCTGCGCAACTCCGAGGAGAGATTTTATAAGATATTTGACAACAATCCTGATCTAATCGCTATTCTGCGCCTGAAAGACAACATGTTTATCGATGTAAACCAGAGATTCCTGAGCCTCACCGGCTATAGCCGGGAAGAAGTTATAGGCAAGACGCCTGAAAAGCTGAATCTTTATGATGAGAATCAGAGCCTGCTCGACTCAGCTTTGATTGAACTAAAGACCAAAGGGGAAATCCATAATGTTGAGTATAGGCTCAGCACCAAATCCGGGAATATAGTTACCGTTTCTGCTTCAATCGTTATTATGAACCTTAACGGGGAACTTTGCCGGGTTGCCCTGATGAGAGATCTGACCAGGGAGAAGTTGATGGAGGCGGAAATAGCCCGGCTTGACCGTCTAAACCTGATTGGCGAAATGGCGGCCAGCATCGGCCACGAAATCAGAAATCCTATGACTGCGGTGCGGGGCTTTCTGCAAATGCTGGGTGAAAAGGAGGAGTATTCTGAAGACCAGGCCTTTTTTGATCTGATGATCGAAGAACTGGACCGCGCCAATGAGATCATCACCGAGTATCTGGGGATGGCTAAAAACAAGAAAATCAGCCTGCTACCCAGGTGCCTCGACGAAATCGTCAATTCGCTGTGCCCCATGATTCAGCCTACGGTCACCAAAAGGGATATGAATCTGAAGCTGGAGTTAACCGAACCTCCCCCGTGTCTGGTGGATGAGAATGAGATCCGCCAGTTAATCTTAAACATGGTCCATAACGGGCTGGAGGCTATGGATCCCAAAGGAACGCTGACTATCGGCACCACTTCGGAGGATGATGACATAGTGCTCTACATAAAAGACCAGGGCCACGGCCTGGATCAAGATATCATGGATAAGCTCGGGACTCCGTTCCTCACCACCAAGGATAAAGGCACCGGACTGGGCCTGGCGGTGTGCTACAGCATCGCTGCGCGTCATAAAGCCAGGATCGATGTTACGACCGGGTCGACAGGAACCACTTTTTATATCAAGTTTCCCATAGCAGCTGAACAGGCTTTGCTGCTTTAGAAAAAAGTGGGGAGGCCGGGGTGACAAAAAAAGGCCGTCCCCAATTGTCCCACTTTACGGCTGCAGGCCGATAAAAGCAGGTGCATAAACTGCATGACCTGTACCCGGAGTTGCACCATGAGTCTTGAGGCTAATCAGATGGTGCAGAGCGAGGATATGGAAAGCCCTGAATGCATCCTCTGCGGTACCTGTGTTGATAATTGTCCCCAGGCTGCAATCGCATTCCGCTTTCACTGCGAGATGCGCTTGGCCTCTTGATTTTGGCCGGCAATAGTTATATAATTTAAAAGCATAAATTATGGGCCGTTAACTCAGTGGGAGAGTGCTTCCTTGACGCGGAAGAAGTCATAAGTTCGAATCTTATACGGCCCACCAT
>NZ_DCEA01000099.1:933-2093 GCF_002316705.1 Syntrophomonas sp. UBA1041 | reverse complement strand
GGGTTTTAAAGCCCCGGTATTTTGTGTTACTTATCTAATTTTCTGTTTGTCCACATTTTTGTCCATCAAATCTATAGTTAGTTTCCTAAAATAATGTAGGCACTCCCGAAAGCAAAAGCATAATTCCTTCTATGGTTGCATATGGCTATTATAGCCATATATATGATAGAATGGAGGCATATAAACTTGGGAGGAATAAAAATGCCAGTATATACAATCAGTGATGCTAGAAATAAATTAAGCAGTTTACGGCATGAGGCGGCACAAGGGAAGGAGATTCTATTAGAGGATGCTAAACGCAGGGATGACCAGCCAGTTTCCATGATTGCCACCTTCTTGATTGACTCCCTGTGTGAGGAAAAGACGTTTTCTTTTGAATGGGTTGACACTCCGGGACAAGGAGGGGACTCGTATTCACTTTGGAATAAGGAAACAAATACATTTGGTATTGGCAGAACCCAGAGAGAAGCAGCTGAAAATTTTTTAGATAATATCCAGGAGTATGCTTTAGTATATTTTGACGACCTTCCCTTCTTCCTAAGCAAGAACAATCCAAGTAACAGCCATTACTGGTATCTGCGGAGGGTTTTAAGATGCAGTAATCGTAGCGATCTAGTTAATATGCTAGGCTTAGGAGAACATATCGAATAATGGGATATTCCTTCACCTGGAAAGATATTCAGAAAATCTGCACTGGCTTAGGTATGGAAAGACAAGGAAAGACCAATATATGGAAAGGCGTGGGGGCGACGGCATTAAACGCGCAGCCACTATACACCCCGACCACAAAGGGACATTGGGACCAGGACTGGCCTGTAGGATTGCAAAAGAACAATTGAAATTTCAGTCAATCGAAGATATGTATAGATATCTGCAAAACCTCTAAAACGACTCCCCCTTTTCAACCCGCCCCCAGAAAATATATACTCTCACTGCAGACCGCAATAAAAGCACTCCCGAAAAAAATTTCGGGATTTTTTATTTTGTTTTGCGGGGGCTATTTGGCTCTGGGGACAGTTTTGGGGACAAACCTTGATTTTCGGCAGCTGCTGCCATTGATGACAGAGATGGAATTTGCCCAATTAAAAGGATAAAAAAGCTTCATCAATGCTTCTTCCCGGCTGCTGATAATATTTTGGATTTTAAATTATAATGGTTGT
>NZ_DCEA01000099.1:0-763 GCF_002316705.1 Syntrophomonas sp. UBA1041 | reverse complement strand
TAAAATCCCGATGGTAAGATAAATATTAACTAATACAAATATAGGTGATGGAGCTCACCAGGCGTAATGCCAAAAATGCGACAGCTAATGGCTCCTGTCTTCGGGCAGGCGCCTTTTATTTTCTTAAAAAGTCCTGGCGCTGCGCCAATTACTGGTAAAAGGGCCAAAAAAGGAGTAGTACTATGGATGCGGGGATAAAAGTACCAACAAAAACGAAGTATAACCGCGAACTGCACAATATTTTTAATGAGATTCAAACCGGCGCTGAAGAGTTGGGCTTGAACTCATTAATGAGCCCAATAAGAAGCATCAGAAAATTTGCCCAGGAGAATACCTATTTAGATGTGGCTGTTTTGGGTCAGTTTAAAGTAGGGAAGAGCTCTTTTCTTAACGGCCTTCTGCAGCAAAACATACTCCCTACGGGTGATCTCCCGGTTACCTCAGTCATTACGCGGATACATTATGGCAGCAGTCCCAAAGCTACTGTGACATTTAGCGGTGGAAGCCATCGAACCATTGAACTGTCAGAAGTGGCATTATATGTATCGGGATCGGAAAACCCCAAAAATCAGAAGAATGTTATTTTAGTGGATGTTGAGACGCCTGCTATGGTAAACATGAAAAAAATCCGGTTGGTCGATACACCAGGAACGGGGAGTATTTGGAGACACAATACAGAGACTACCGCCGCATGGTTCCCCGAAACAGGGGCTAACGCTAGTGAACTGCCAATTCCCCATATGAACATTCTTAATGGCGGTAA
>NZ_DCEA01000067.1:0-24081 GCF_002316705.1 Syntrophomonas sp. UBA1041 | reverse complement strand
GGTGTTACAGGAATGCTCCTTATTTACTGCAGATTAAGTATATTAAAGCGAGTCGCACGCCTACATCCATCCTGCTCCCTTTCCGAAAAAACATCTACCGCCTACTGAGTATTACGAGCCGCTGCTCCATTCTCCTGTTCATTTGAACTGCTGATTATTCCGGAAAAAATCCTGCCAGGGATCATTACCGCCGATCCTCCGGAGCGCTTCCGCCATATTGACGCCGTCGGGAGCCACCGTATCCAGTTCCTCCCAGGCGATGGGCATGGATACCCCGGCCCCTTTTCTCGCTCTTAGAGAATAGGGGGCGATGCTGGTAGCCCCTCTGCCGTTGCGAATCCAGTCGATGAATATCTTGCCCGTGCGTTTGACTTTTCTCACATTGCTGGTGTAGCGGTCAGGCCACTTCTGCTCCATCACTTCGGCGACGCGCCTGGCAAAATCGTGAAACTCCTTCCAGGCAACGGCAGGTTTTAAAGGGACGACCACATGGTACCCTTTGCCGCCGCTGGTCTTAAGATAGGTATTCAGGGAAAGTTCGGCGAGAATATTTTTTAGATCCCGCACACCTTGGCGCACCCTGCTCAGATCCATTCCCTCATCCGGATCCAGATCAAAAACCATGATATCAGGCTTTTCCAGCTCGTCGACACGGCTTCCCCAGGTATGAAATTCCAGGGTGCCCATTTGCGCTTCGGCGATCAGCCCGGACCTGTCTTCAATATAAAAGTAGTCTTCCGTTTCTCCGTCACTGCCCACAACCGGGATGGTGACGATGCCCTTGCTGCCCGGACCGGGATGCTTCTTATAGAAGCAAGTCTGGGAGATGCCCTTGGGACAGCGCACAATGCTGAGGACCCTGTGGCTGACATAGGGCAGCATGCGCTCCGCCGCCTGGGCGTAATAGCGGATCACATCCCCTTTGGTGATTTCAGGTTCTTCAAAGATCACCTTGTCCGGGTTGGAAATCTTGATTCCTTCGATGATGAGGTTGTTGGCGTTTGCTTCCATAGCTCTCTCCGCTTCTTTCCCGGATGATGGGGGTTGTATTTCGTCATCCGCTTTTTCCCTTTTTATATCCTTAGGATCCTTATCCGTCCGCAGGCCTTTGAAGCTAGCCTGCCTTAACAGATTATCTTCGGTCCATGCGGCAAATTTGATTTCCGCCACCAGTTCAGGTTCAAGCCAGGTGATCTTCTCATTCGACCTGGGCTTGGGCGCGAGTTTAAAAGGGGGTTCCCTTCTCTTTATGTCCGTAAATTTTTCTTCAAGTTCTTTCATGCCCGCTTCGCTCAGGCCGGTTCCGGCACGTCCGGCATAGACGAATTCCTCCCCTTCATAGACGCCAAGGAGAAGGGAACTTACCCCACTCGTCTTTTTATCAGAAAGGGTATATCCTCCGATGACAAATTCCTGCCTTTGATCGCATTTAAGTTTGATCCAGTCGGCGTTTCTTGTTCCGCTGTAGATGGAATTGGCTTTTTTACCGACGATCCCTTCCATGCCTGCCTCACAGGCCGCAGCGAAACTTGCCTTGCCGTTTCCTCTGACATGCCGGCTGTAGTAGAGGTTTTCGGGGACATTCTTCATCAAAGCTTCCAGCGTTTCTTTCCTGTCAATCAGGCGATGTCCCCGAAGGTCCGCCCCATCCAGGGCCAGGAGATCAAAGACGATATAGGTCAGGTTTGGGGCCTGGGGATTTTTCATAGAATTTTGGAGAGCCTGAAAATCCGTCTTACCTGCGGTGTCCGTTATGGCCATTTCGCCGTCCAGAATCATCGCCCTTCCGTTAGCCCAATCGATTAGGGAATAGGCGATATCCGGGAACCGCGTTGTATAATCCTGGCCGCTCCTAGTAATCAGCCGGACGCTGTTGCCTTCAATATACGCCAATATCCTGTAGCCGTCGTATTTCAACTCATAGAGCCAATCCTCACCCTCAGGAACCGCATGGACTAATTTGGCAAGCTGAACGCCGGTACTGCTGAAGGGGTTCCTCGTGATCCCTTCGTCCTCCCCTGCTTCAATTTCCGTCATGGTGCGGCCGGTTCTGATGCTGGTGGTAAACGGGGAAATCCCATCTACAGTTTTGGCGTACTCATCTTTTTCTTTAAGCAAAAGCCAGTTATCCTTGGTCTCCTCCGCTTTCCTTTTCAAGCGCACCAGAGCCCACTTTCCTTTAAGTCTTCGTCCTTTCAGAACAAACTTCAGCATACCTTCGCGGAGTCCCTCAGCCACATCCCCATGGGGTTCCCAGCGCCCTTCATCCCAGATCATGACGACTCCGCCGCCATATTCCCCCTTGGGAATCGTCCCCTCAAAGTTCCTGTATTCCAGGGGATGGTCCTCCACCTGCACGGCAAGCCTCTTGTCACGGGTATTATAGGAAGGACCCTTGGGCACTGCCCAGCTGAGTAGTGCCCCGTCCCATTCCAGACGAAAATCGTAGTGATCTCTGCGGGCCAGATGGTGCTGAACGACAAACCTCAGACCTTCTCCGGCCATTTCTGTCATGCCTTCGGGTTCCAAGGTTCTTGCAAAATTTCTTTTCTGATTGTACGCGCTAAGTTTTTCAGTCATAAAATTACGCCGGGTCCTTCTCTTTTTTGGCCTTCTCGACGCTGGTTTTGAGAGCCTCCATGAGGTCGATCGCTTTGCTATGTCTTCCTCATGCAATGGATTGAAATGAAGGTCATTGTCCTGGGGTAAAACACCTCTGGGATTACTGTTTCCAATTGAATTATATGTATCCGGTATTCGATTTTCAAAACCATGGTGTCTGAAGTAAGGTTAACGATTTCACCTTCTTCATTTTCTTGAAAAGCCATATATCTTTCTTTATCGACCCTGCGGAACAATAAGGGCTCTATCTCCACCCATTTGCTTATTTGGGGAAATCCCCCGTAAACTTCACTTTCGTCCATAACCGCGACCGTTAATTCCCGGTTTTCATCAGCCGTTACCTTTAAATCCCCCATGGACAGCGCCTCCAATGAAAGCTGTCAAAGCGGGGAATATTGACCTCCATTAAAACAACCTGCGGCTCTGCGGTCAGAAATTCATCCATAATGTTGTCAAACATTTCCGCTACCCGGACTTCGTACCCCCACTTCATCAGCAGCTTGGAGATTTCTTCAGCCAGCATGCGTCATCTTCAACCAGGTATATGCGGTACGGGTCTGTATGTGTCGTCATATTTACGCACCCTTAGTATTTTGTTCCCTTTCATCATAAACCAAACGGTCACCGGAAGATCATCGAATTATTGCTTTAAAAATATAGTGAAGGCTTCTCCGACCTGTTCCCATTCATCGCTCGTCTTGCCGCTTTTTTCAGGAAGTTTTGCCGCATAGGGGGTTAGCGTAATCGATGTGATTTTATCAGACAAATCACCGTCCAGATTTTGATACTTAAATACTAAATCTTCGCCGGATACACTGGTGAGGAAAAATTCCACTTCATTGCCCAAGTTATCCCTGCCTCTTAAATCAATTTCATAAGAACGCCCGGACCGGTCTTGCACTTTGCCGAAAATTTTCTGATTGACCGGATTATATCTGAACTCATGCAAAGTATACTTTTCAGGCCCGATATTAAATGAATAATCTAAGCCCAAGGCATAAGTATTGGCCATTAATTCACTGCCATTGGCCGCAAATTCAAATTCCCACTCCCCTTTAACTTTTTCTGTAGCGGCATTGCCCGTATAATAGGTTAAATTTTTTAACACGACTTTGGTATTGACGTTTTCCGTAGTATCAATGCCGTCAATATTTACCGCATAGGCGCTAAAAAAGCGGGTTTGGGAATCATCAATCGGCCCGCTGCTTCCGGTCGCGCCGTAATTCCTTATTTGCTTGCCGTTAATAAAAATATCGTAATCGAAATTAACCCCTTCAACCACCGGTTTATTGGTATTGGTGATTATGGATAAAATCAACTCGTCTTTATCGATAATTACATCGGTTAATTTCATCTCTACGCCGTTGCTTTCCACCACTTGATCGACCACACTGGCATAGGGTTTAATATTTCTTTCAATGCCCAGCGCTTCACCGATGGAATAGGATATTTCTGCAAGCTTGGATTCGGTTGCGGCATACACCGCTTTCCCCCAATTGGTTTGCGTAAAAAACCCTAGGGCCATCAGCAAAGCTACCGCAACCGTACCAATTTTTTTAGCATTGGATATTCTATTCCGATTTCCTCTAAATGCCTTTTTTAGCTTCTGCTTTTCCATGTCATCAAGTTCCTCTTGCGCATAATGCTCAAGATTAATATCCAAATGATTCAGAAGCTCATATATATTTTTAGTATTCTTCATATTAATGTCCTCCCCGCATTCCTTTGCGAATTTTCTTCTTTCCCCGGGAAATCCTGTTATATAAAACAGATTTGCTGAGTCCGGTAGCCTCGGCCAATTCATTAATATCCTGCTCCGCAAAATACAATTGCTTGAAAATTTCCCTGGTCTCTTTAGATAAACTGCTTAGAACTTTTTCCGTCTCTTCCTCGAGCTCCCTGGTTAATAATGCCTTTAAAGAGTTATCTTCCACAGGTATGGTTACATCCTCTATGTTTTCATTTTCCAAATCCCTTAAGTATTTTCTTAGATAATCTATGGCTTTATATTTGGCAATTCCTCCTATCCAATTTTTAAAATTGTTTCTTTCCGGGGCATAATGGTCAATATTATTCCAAATAGCCAAAAGACAATCATTCATACACTCTTCATAAAGATTAGGCAGGTAAAACAAATGTTTTTTTATAACGGTTTTAAGAATCCAGGCATAATTATCAATAACATACTCCAGGGCTTGCTCATTTCTCTTTTGCATCTGGGCAACAAAATTTTCTTCGGTTATTTTCAATCTCCCACCTCCTTGGGCTTCATTTCTCCATGTAGCTATCTTTGCCTCCACCCCATACTTCGTATGCGTTAATTAAAATCTATCGATTCAATATATATTTTTTAAGATTTATACGGCAGCGCAGCCAGCTCCAATAAATAAAAAAGCGGGTATCTTCATTTGAAAATACACCCGCTCATTTTCAGGAATTAATTCTATATTCCAAAATATTAATTCCAATTATATTCCTATTTCCCGCGTTTTAGCGGATGATTCCTGTCAATATCGGCGTTACGCCGCCCAAAACGACCTTTTGTATTTTCTGATGCATCAGCGCGTTCTGCGGCTTATGAATGTGCTCCATAATTTCCCTGCCTCTTTCGCCGCTTATGTTCAAGGCCATGATAACCCGGATAATACGGTCGTTTACGGGTATGCTCCTATCCGCCGCAATTTCTTGCGCCGCGCTTAAAAGCCGGACATTATAGCGGTCAATCAGCGCGTCCATAATATCCTCCTTCGACTTGAAGTGATAATACAGGGTTCCCCGCGCAATTCCGACCTTGGCGAGAATATCGTTGGTGCTTGTGCCGTCAAAGCCCTTCTGCCCGAAAAGCTCATCCGCCGCGTCAAGTATCTCGTTTTTGCGTTCCTCGGCTTCTTTCACTATCCTCATTAATTTATATCCCCTCTTATAGACCGACTGTCTGTCGGTTATATGCTAATATATTACCTTTGCGTCGTCAAGAAGCCATAGTATTGCCTTCTTATGATTTATAAAGCAATTATATTGCGGAATATTGTTCATCCGTGAAAAGCCACAAAAGCTGCAAAGGCCTGCCCTCGGAAAAAGGGCGGGCTCTGCATCTCAGGTTTTCACCAGGTTTGTCCTGTCTTTATTCTGTTTGTTTTATAGGCCTTAGTTACTGGACAACAGATTATATAATATCTGAGCCATTTCCGCACGGGTGGTGGCAGCTGTGGGCATCAGCAGGCTGTTATTCCCGCTGATTACACCTGCCCCGACCAGGTAGGCCATGGCGTCCTGCGCCCAGAGATTAACCTGCCCGGCGTCTGTAAACTGGTAGAGGGTCTTGCCGGAATCTCCCTGCGGGAGTCTGCCCATGATCTTGAGGGTGTTATACAGCAGGGTAAACATTTCCTGGCGGGTGATCTCCTTTTCCGGCGCAAACATGTTGTTCCCTATGCCTGCGGATATGCCCAGACGCTTGACCGTTGCGAGATAGCCGGTATAATAGGTGCTTCCGGCGTCAGAGAAGTTGCTGGCCGGGTTCGCATCCGGCGCGATACCGTAAGCCCGCATCAGCATGACCAGGAACTGCCCTCTCGTGAGCTTCGCGTCGGGGCTGAAATTCCCGTCACCCGTACCGCTGGTGATCTCGCGCGCCGCAATGAAATTCACCGCCTTGCAGTACCACGCGCCCGCTGCTACGTCGCCGAAGCCCACCTGACGGTAGACCACCGCGTAATCGCTGAAGTGGGTGGCGCTGAAGATCACGGTGCCGGTGGCGGGGTCGTAGCGGCCGTTCGGGACCGAGACCGCGTTGCCGCTGCCGTCGATGTACCAGACCACGATGCCCTCGGGGTTATTCAGTTCCGCCACTGTCGGCGTGTAGGGGATGGATACCGCCACCGGCGCATCGGGATTATTCCAGTCCGTCGGCACACTATTTATCGTAAGGGTGAGCTGTATAACGGACCGGTCGCCGATGGCCGCTTTTAAGTTTTCCGCAAGGCTGGAGGTGTCGCCCTCTCCGATGGTGAGGCCGGCTTCTCCCGTGAGGTTTGTGCCGGCGAGCATGTTGCCGGGGATGGTGACGCTGATTGCGGCCCAATAGCGTGTCTGCGAAGAGGATTGTCCGGAGGAACCACCGCCTGAAGAGGTGCGGCTGTTCAGCACATCCACTATCAGGTCAACGCTAACATCCGTGTCGAAAGTGATCACAAATGTGAACTTATCGCCTGCCGCCGGCGCCAAGGCAGACAGGTAGCTGTTATTGATGGTCAGGGCGCTGTCGCTTATAGTGTAATCCGTATCCAGAAGCAGTTCGTTTGAGCCATGTGCCACGCCCGTTACTTGACTCTGCGCTGTTCCAGGTAATGTTTGTCAGGATGCCAGCCGGTGCGTTCAGGTCATATCTGGCCGAAGCGGGGTTGATGGCAGGCGGCGTGGTGTCCGCTGCCTGAATTCTCACATAGACGAAGTTGACTCCATCGCTATAGAGCAGATAGCCTTCATAGTCCCCTATTGCCGGCACGCCGCCGTCGGTGCCTTTTACCACGCGCACCGGATCCCCCTCCGCTGGATTGATTACCAGAACGATATACGCAGCCACCGGCGCGGTGAGCACGCCGTCTATGACCGCCAAGCCGCCGCCGCTTGCACATACGCCCGTGGCTTCGGTTCCGAATACCGTCACGTCGCCACCGATCGAAACCGTGCTGCCGGAGCCGACCGCATTTACGCCGCTGCAATAATCGCCGGATGTGGAGACGTCCCCATCGATCTCGATGGAGCCTCCGTCGCGGGCCAACGCACCAAACGCACCATAAGCCGAGCATGTGACATCGCCCGCTATCTTCACGCTGCTGCCGTCCCCCTGACACCCCAAAGCGAATTTTATAGCGAAGAATTCTCGTCATGCACCAGCTTTATGCACTGGGCGCGGGTTTTGACCCCCAGTTTGCTGTAAATGCTCCCCGTGTGCGCCTTGACGGTGCGCTGACTGATATTTAATCTTTTTACCGATATCCTGGTTTGAATATGCGGCGCACAGCAATTCCAACACTGCAAACTCTTTTTCCGTCAGCAGTCTTTTCAACCTCAGACTGCCGATTTTGCTGCTGCCGACCAGCCGGTTCATTTCTTCCTGAAGCAGCGAAATGAGGGACTGCGCGAAGGCCGTGAGTTCTTGGCTGACAGCATCCGTTTTGTTAAAGGAATGGAGCGCTTGCCTCAGGACGACCAGCATCGGTATTTGTTCGTCGACATAGCTTCGCACATAACCTTCAGCCAGCCCTATGCGCAATGATCGCTCCAGATATTCCACCGCCTGGCGGGTATTGCCCTTTTGGCAGGTTATCATGGCCAGCAGATTTAATACCTCAACTTTGCTGTGCAAACGGCCTTCCGCTTCCGTAAACGACAAAAGCCGCACCAACAGCATTTCGGCGTCGTCCGTATTTTTTTGCGTCCACAAGACCCTGGCCAGGACGATCAACTCAAATTCACGCACCCGGTTGATCTCGCTGAATATTTGCAGTTTATTGCTGTAGAGCCACCTTTCCGCCCGCTCCATATGCCCGGTTTCGATAGAATAGCGTATCTTCAGCGCCCTAACAAGATCATTCCAATGTGGTTTTTGCATGGTTTGGAGTCTGCTTTCGCATTCATCCAAAATAGAGAGGGCGCCCGCCATGTCGGACCGGCTTCGCTTTGCGCGGGCTAGGCCGGCCATGGCCGGAACCAGGACGCCCGGATAGTTGACGGGCTGCGCGGCTTCCATCGCCTCCAGGAACAATGGCAAGGCTTCATCCGGCCGGTTCTTTTCATAAAAATATTCGCCGGCCGCCAAGGGCGCAAAACCCGGATTTTTTGTGGCCAAAATATTGTAATAGTCCCGCAGTTTATCAAAAGCATCGCGATCTGTGTCAAACAGCTTCACTAAAATATGGACAGGGCTTCGATAAATATAGATATCCGAATCGTTCAGATCTACATATTCAATGGTTCTAAAAGCATTGCCGCCTCCGATCTCACTGTTCCGTATCAGCTTGTGCAGCTCTTCCGTCTTGCCCTCCCTGAGCAGCAAATTAACTGTTGTAAGGCCGACCAAAGCGCGAACTTGCATGCCGATTTCCCCCTTCTGGTCACGCTCCAGCATCTCTTTGGCACGAGCCAGCCATTGGCGGGATGATTCGAAAGAGCGGTTTTGTGCGTAATACATGGAATAAAACACCGCGATCTTGACACTTTTGTCTTTATAATATTCGGGAAGCTGCTCGATCCAAAGATATGGGGTTTCATATTGATTTTGGCTCGCAAAATGGTCCAGCTGCATTTCGATCAGCTCGAAGGCCTCTGCGTAGCGCATGGCTTCCAAATAATGCGAAACGGCAGGGGCCAGCAAGCCCTGACTACGATGCCATAAGGCCGCTTTCACATGCAGCCCGGCAAACCCGTCATAATCTGTCTGCTTCAGCTTTTTCAGCAAGAAGTCCTTCAAGATCGGATGCAGCCGGTAGACGCTGCTTTCATCGCCGAACAAAGCCAGAAACTCGTTTCTCCTTCTCATATCCTCAAAAAAATGCGCAACATCATCTTCGCCGGTCAAGGCACTGCAAATATCTTCCTGCAACAGCTCCAATATGGAGATTTTGAGCAAAAACGCCTTTTTCTCAGGAGAATACGATTCAAAAACCTCGTTCATCAGGTACTGATAAGTATCGGCGTTCGTTGCCGTTATGCCATTAAGCATCTCTTGGTTGACACGATCGTTCCCGGCCGATATCGCAATGGCGACCATGGCTGCAGCCCAGCCTTCCGTATAATTGCAGATCTTTTCAATGTTCTCCTGGCCCAACGCGCAGTCACGCTTCAGATAGAAGTCTGCGATTTCGTCCTGCCGGAATCGAAGGTCTTTTGCGGTAATGCGCAAAACCTGAGATCGCAATTCAAACTTATTGAGCTCCATGGCAGGCTCTGCTCTGCTTATGATGATCATATGCGCGTTTGCGGGAAGATACTCAAGCAGATGTGAAAGCCCTTTCAATATTGGTGCACTGGAGATGGTGTGCAGATCGTCTATGACCAGCACTACTTTACCATCGTGCTGCGCCAGTCTGTCGATGAGGATGTTGATGTGAACGTTTGCTTCCAGTAGCTGAGGCGACGAAAAAGCGTATTCGACGTGGTTTTCTAATTCCGGAAGAATTTTTTTCATCGCTGCGCAAATATACTTCCAGAAAACAATCGGATCATTTTCGCTTTCGTCCAACGAAAGCCATGCCGTTTGCAATCCTGATTTTTCCACCCATCCATAAACCGCGGTGGTTTTGCCGTATCCCATCGGCGCCACAACCAGCGTAAGCATCCGCTCAAGCACATGATCCAGCTTTTCCAGCAGGCGCTGGCGCGATACTATGCGCGGATTTGCGCGTGGGATGCAGTATTTCGTTTTGATGAGAGAGGAATCGAATAAACGCTTTTACCCCAAAAAAGAGTTGTAAACGGTATACTCGGTTTTTATTGTATCATATAAAATCGGACTCAAAATGCACTTTTGACTCCGATTTTTGTTCATTTTTTGTTCCAAAACCAGATATAGTGGTTGACCGGTACCTATGTCAAACCGCAGGTCAGGTATCTATCCTTCAGTTCCCATTATGCCTTCGCTTTAGACTTCTGCAATCAGGCCAGGGTCATGAGAAAAGAATGTATTAATAAATTCAAGGTTCATATTTCGGATTACTCATGGAAAATTCGATTTCACCTCGAGAATTGGTAAGCACAGCGTCTTTAATACCGTTTTTCTTTAAGTGTTTAAACAGGTTATCATATAGAAGAATACGGAGATCCTCATAGTCTGTGTAATGCTTGAAGATTTTATCTGCAAGCCCTTTTATTTCCTTTCCGGATGCGGGCATTGTGCAATATTGCCTGATAGATGGACCAAACTCCGAGCCATCCCTGGCCTGTTCATATTTTTCCAGGATATACCCGCCGCTGTTATCCTTACGATAGGTGATTGCCGCTGGAATGATGCTGCCACCTTCTTTTGATAAAACATTACCAAAAAGTTTAAACCTCGCGCTATAAGTAGTTACAAAGACCTTTAGCAGGTCCTCCTCCTCATAACTTCCAAAAATTTCGGGAGCGACAACCATGAATCCTCCTCTTTTAGGGTCTGAATTTTTCTCAACTTCTGTGTCATAGACAAGCTTTTCAATTTGATCCTGACCATCATACCCAAAATTGGGAAGCAAAATCTCCTGGCGGATGGACAGGGCATCATACCATTCCTGTGGTGACAGCGTTTCGTCAGTGACGTTATTTCGTGCCCCTAAGAGCTCTTTGCATAATAGCATCATGATCTGCCCTCGCAATCCTTCGGCATTACCAGCCTCAAACTGCGAAAGCATGTATTGCAGGGCATCTTCACCGCCATATTTCATGAAGTATTCATATTCATTTTTATGGGCATTGATATAATCCTGCGGATTCGAAGAAGTCTTTGGTGACGACATAATGACACTTAGGTTGTCTTCCACTAATTTTGCAATACCATCAGTACTCGAGTTCATATCAGAGGCTTCACCCTTACTGATATCATTATTTTGTTTGCTATCGTAGATTCTATTGATCCATTCCATCATCTGGCGGCATTCGGCATAGGGGAGTCCCCATAATTCTGTCTTGCCATCTTCTGAAGAACAGTTGAGTGCAAGTTTGTATTCATATTCTCCGTGAAAAACATTCCAATCCTTATGGTGGTAGATCATCAATGAATATGTTTTTGCTTCTCCTGGCTCCTTTGCCGAAACCGTAAGGGTGTTGTGGATTGGGTAGATTCCTCCGTAAGTAGGCCTATACTCTTCTGCAATCTTGCTTCTTTCAGCGGTATTGATCAAATCTATGATGTCAGCCCATTCCTCACTATCAATGATCACTGTATGCTTCGTATCATCTAACCCTGAAACCAGTGTCATACTCTCTACTTTCTCCGCGGTTAAATTCGAATATCTGGGCTGCGGATTGGAAAGCAGTATAAAGGCAGTAGATAGCAGTATTAAAACAGATAGAATCACCACCCAAAACACAGGTTTTTTATAATTCAACACATTTTTAATCCGTGCCTTTATATGGCTTTCGCCAAAGGCCAGAGGATTGGCCGCAAAAATTCCGTTTCTTTTTACTGAAAGTGAAAGCAGAGAACTGGAATAACTGCCCTTGACATCCGGACTCATCTTTTGCAGAACGCTTTCATCACAAGACATTTCCATGTCCCGGCTCAGGAGTTTGAAGCACAACCATATAAGCGGATTAAACCAGTGGAGAATGAGGGCGAAAAAAGCAAAAGGCTTGATGAGATAGTCCTTCCTGCGGATGTGTGTGCGTTCGTGCTCCAATATGTAGGAAAGATCGGCTTCTCTGACACCCACAGGCACATATATTTTCGGATGAATAAACCCGCAGACAAACGCTGTACCGATCTGATCCGACTCGTAAATATTGTCTTTGACCAGAGTAGCGGTTATAAGCTGTCTCTTCATTTTCATATATGAGAACATACTATAGGAAAGCAGTACAACAATACCTGCAATCCAGATAAGGCTTAAAACATCCATCCATATCTGCATAGGGTTTACACTTGCAATTGGTGCAGCCTGGGGCAAGGCTGAATTCACTGCGCTGTCCAAGCTGCCTATGCCGGATTGAATAGTTGGTGTGTTCATAAAACCTATATCGTTGGGCACATATTTCAGCACGCCCGTATTATTCTGAGAATCCATATTCAGTAGTCCCAAAATACTAAAGGCTGTAGTGAAGGATAAGGGGCAGACGAGCCGAAACAACACCACCGCCCATAAGGCATAAGAGAATATCTTCGGGGCTTTCCTTAAAATTATTCGAACAAGAATAACGCCGATAGCCACATAGGAGGCCGTGATGCTCATGTTCAGGATGGTTGTAAACATTCCTTGCAGGTTGTTCATTTTACCGACTCCTCAATAATTTGCTTAAGCTCCTCAGCCTCCTGTTCGGTAATCTTTCGCTCGCCAAGAAAAGCAGTTAGGAATTTCGGAAGAGAACCATCAAAGGATTTTTCCACAACTGCATTACTCTCGTACCTTTGCACATCCTCCCGCTTGATCAGTGAGGTGACAGCCGCATCCTGATTTTGCAGTATTCCGCGATTGCAAAGCTTTTTTAAAACTGTGTAGGTAGTGGATTTCTTCCACCCAAGTTTTTCTGCACACCGCCGTACAAGCTCAGTCGAATTGATGGGCTCGTTGTCCCAGATAATACTTGCAAATTTATACTCTGCATCAAACAGCTTATATTTTTCCAAATGCTATAAAACCTCCTTAGGTCTATTTGGATAAACCGCATCTTGAGTCTATCGTGATAAACCATCTTCGTCAATAGTATATTTCACCACGCTATCCAACCTGCTCACTCACCGAAAAACCATCTAATCTGCTCTGCCGCTAACCTGACATCTCACCTGCTCTATCACCAAGCACTGACAGCTAACCTTACCATTTATTCACTTCCGTGGACATATTCCCACGAAGCGATAAAAAGGGATTTTGAAGTTGCGGTAGTTCCTGTCCTCAAGCCACTGTTTTTCATCCCGCCAAAAAGCCGGGGTTTCATCCCCGGCTGTCGAATCTATTCGGGTCAAATCGCTATGCTATATGGAACATGCTACCTCAGCAGCTTCAGCGATAGCGTCAATGGCCTGTCTGACGCTTGCCGCATCACCAATTACGTACAACTCAGGCACTTTGCCGTTTATCTTTGCTTCCAGCGGGTTGTGAGAAGCAGTACCCATAGCCAGTACTATGCTGTCAAATCCGGTAATTTTTTCTTTCTTGCCATCCTTTTCATATACGACTCCATCGTCTAAAAACTCAACCACCCTGGCGCTGGTTATGCGGTCAACTTCAAATTCCTTCAGTCGCTTAAGCAAGTGAATGCGGTGAACATCATGCATATCCAGGGCAATATCAGGCTGCATTTCTATAATGCTGACCTTTCGGCTGTGCTCCGCCATGAAATCAGCGGTCTCGGCACCGATAAGACCGCCGCCGACCACCAGCACTTTATAGCCTGGAATGGCCTTCCCTTCCAGCACATCATTGGCTTTAATAAATTTGGGGTTGTCTATACCGGGTATCTCGGGAATAAGCGGAACTCCGCCAGTAGCTAAAATTACTACATCCGGCCTTTCTTTGGCAATGAGTTCCGCAGTAACTTCCGTATTCAACTTGTATTCCACCCCGAACTTGCGGCCCTGGATAATATAATATTTGATCGGTGAGGTCAATATGGTTTTGGCAGACGGTATAGCCGCTATTCTAAAAGCGCCGCCCAGTATATTTTGTTTTTCATACAAAGTTACCTTATGACCCCTCTTGGCCGCAATCCAGGCCGCTTCCAAACCGCCGGGACCGCCTCCTGCGATCATAACCTTTTTAGGTTTTTTGGCTGCTACGATCTTCATGGTCTCTTCTTTCCCGCAGAAAGGATTGACCAGGCAAGAGCATTTCCTGATCTCTTTATCGAAGATATAGGCGGCGCAACCCTGGTGACAGGCAATACAGGGAGCAATATCTTCAAGCGCGTCACCAGCCACCTTGTTCGGCCATTCCGGCTCAGCCAGTGATTCTCTTCCCAGGGCAACCAAATCGGTCTGGCCGGTGGAAAGAATATCTTCCATTAAATAGGCATTATTAAGCCTGCCTACCACAATGCAAGGAATCTTCACCGATTTTTTGATTTGTTCCGATTGTTGCGCAATATATCCTGCCGGTGTGGCTTCCGTCGCCCACAGCCATTCGTAGCTGCCATAAACGCTATTGGTGATATGCAGAGCATGGACGCCTGCATCTTCCAATATTCTGGCCACTACCTTGCTTTCCTCGATTGTTCTGCCCCCGTATATTCTCTCGTCGGCACTAAACCTGAATATGAGGTTGAATCCATTGCCGCACGCCTTTTTTATTGCTTTTACGATTTCAACCGGGAACTTCATCCGACCCTCAAAGTCCCCTCCAAACTCATCGATTCTCTTGTTGGAATAGGCCGACATAAATTCTGCTACCAGATATCCATGGGCCCCGTGAATTTCAACGCCATCCAATCCGGCTTCCTGCGCTCTTACCGCTGCGTCCCGGAATTGTCCGACAATTTCCCATACCTCTTCAGTCTTTAGTTCCCGTGGCATTTCGCCAATACCAAATCTCTCCAGCAGGGGATCCATGATCGGAGTTGGAGCTACCGGAGCCCCTGGTCCGGCTATATCTACCGTCGTCTGCCTTCCGGCATGGTGAAGCTGGGGTACAACCTTAGCCCCATATTTATGGCAGTTCTCCGCTACTTTTCTCCACCCGTCAATTTGTTCATCACACCACAGCCCCGGCTCGTTCCAAATGGCTCTGCCAATAGGAGATACAGCGGTTACTTCGCCGATTATCAACCCAAATCCGCCCTTGGCTCTTGCGGTATAGTAATCTATAAATTGCTGTGTAGGTATGCCCTGTTCAGTCGCATAATTGGTGCCCATCGGGGGTACCACAAAACGGTTTTTCACTTCCATTGATCCGATTCTGATGGGTGACAATAATGTGGGAAATTTCATTTAAAGCCTCCTCTTGTTTGGTAAACAAGCAACGAATTGCCACATCCGAAAACAATGTAATTAATTTTCCGGGAGTGTAAACCAGGTTTCTGTCTGCTGCAATTTCTATCGGTTTTTTATTATGCCCAAAGCAAATATACGGTTATACGGCTAAAGACTAGCAAGCTCGCTCTATCAGTTTCGCAGGCTCAAGTCCCAGCCATTCCCGTAAAAAAATGTTGTAGTTGGCGTCCAGTTTTTCTCGCAACTGCTATCTTAGGTCTTTTTCGTTCATCAGAAAGCCTCCTTATTACGCAACAAAAAGAACGGAGGCGGACCGTTCTCTTTGCTATGGATATGGTTCAACTATGCGTTTAAATCCTAATAGTGTTTAAGCCCAATGCATTAAAACATTTGGCCCATCCCACCATTTTAGCTTGAGCAAATACTCGATCAGGTCGTCATCGAAACGTTTCCGTATCAAACGGGCGGGGTTGCCCCCACAATGGAATAGGGCGGCACCGTCCCTCATTCTGTAATGATACTGCCGTACCAAAACCAGTGGAGCACATTGTCCAAAGCAGTAACAGAGATATAGAGAAGCCCATCGTATTCCAAAGCCTCCATGGTTAGGAGAACCGGGACCCCATTATCTTCGACGCTGATGGTTATGGGACGAACTATGGCCTGCCGTTCTTCAGAATAGGGATCGGTTAACTCAACAAATAAGGGCGCTAACGCTTCTGCCGGGGGAGGGCCCCCCGCAGCTAAAGGCCAAGGGAAATAGGCTACCAGGCGGTAAGGGCTGCCAGTATCCAGGCCTTGGGCCAGCAACTCCTTAAACTGCCCCTGTTCCTGCTCAGTCAGCTGGAATGAATATGTCTCCTCCCTCCCCGCACAGATAAGATTACCTGTTTCTGCGTCGTACTCTATCAGGCGCACATAATCCGCTCTATAGCTACCTCGTCCTCGCATCGGATAGGCCCAGCGTTCGGCGATTTCTTCCAACTGAGGCGTTATTTCAGGATTATGGGTAACGGTTGCTGCTTGCGTGGCTTCATTCCAGACAAAAGTTTGATACTTCGCCTCGAAGATTCCTTGCAGTGGAACATAGATTTCATCCTGATAGGAAAATAATTCCGTCTTAAGTAATTGATCCCCATAAGCATAATATTGGGAATCAAACATAATATCGACCACAACATCCATTGGCGTGTACCCTTTGCCCGTGTCAATTGCAATCGTATTCCTCGCGCCGTCCCAGTCAACACCAAAATCAAACACCGCTCCAATATCCCGCAGTTTGAAATAATTGTTACCCTCGATATTGTAAGCAGTGAAGCTGACTTCTTTACCGTCAAGATAAATTCTTGAGGTCGTAGGCGTGGCTTTTGTATCTCCTGCGCCCTGGCCCCGCATCTCACCGCCAACCGTTGCATACGGCTGGCCGCTTGCGAGCGAAATTGAGTTGTTCGCTCCATCCCATCCGACATCAAACTGCTTAGCCGTTCCAGACAGCGTATAGGCTAAATCGCGGAGCTTGAAATAATTGTTGCTGTTGATATTGTATGCGTCAAAAATCACGTTCTTACCGTTCACAAGCACAGTCGAGGCCGTTGGTTTTGCCGTGATGGTATCAGCCGCGAACAGGGGCGCGGCTGTGGAGATTATCATGCTGACAATCAGCAAAATTACGAATGATTTCTCTTTCATATTTTACTCCTCGTTTTGCCTATTCAAAATAGTGGTACTTTTTATCCAGGGGCTGGACAATTTCTGGCGGTATCCAGCTTCTTTAAAGGTTTTCAAGTCCAGGACCCCTATTCAAGGTTTATAGGAAACGCAGTTGATTCGGGATATTTTCCAAGCGGGCAACGGCTTGAATCACTTGGGGGTGGCAACCGTTAATCAATACCTTTTTGAACCTGTCTGGCCGCGTCACCGGCCACCAACAAGGGCATGATCTTCTGAAAAGCGGTGGGAATAGCCATTTGAGGAAGCTCGTCAAAATGCCGCCATTGCAGCGAACTTTTTATAGCGCCCGGCTGCTTGATGGAGCAGGAGACGACTTCCATATGCCAGGAACGATGGGTAAACTGGTGTATAAACGTTCCTAGAACCGGGCCGGCTTCGATATCCAAACCGAAATGCGCTTTAGCCCCTTGCACCAGGTCCAGCCCTTCCTTGATCAAAATCATGGGCAGCCCCCATAGGTGTCCCAGGAGGGTTTCCTTCTCCCGATATTCCATGAGAACCTGATTTTCTTTCACAAAGGCCATAACCCAATACCTCATCTGCGGGTTCGCTTTCTTCCGCTCTTTTTTCACCGGCAACTCGCTTTGCATCTGATGCGCACAGGCCAGGCACAGGGTATTTACGGGGCAAGTCTCACAGCGCGGATGGCCCGGGATACATACCAAAGCCCCCATTTCCATCAATGCCTGAGTGAAGTCCGCGGCTTGATGATCCGGTATCATCCTGCCCACCGCATGCTCCACTTTTCGGTGCAAGGCACTGCTGCCCCGGGCATCCTGCAAGAGCAGCAGCCGGGCTATAAAACGCAAGACATTGCCGTCGATGGCCGGAACCGCTTTACCGAAAGCAATGCTTAGAATGGCCCCGGCCGTATAGGCCCCAATCCCGGGAAGCGCCTGGATAGCCTGCAAATCCTCCGGGAAGGCGCCTCCATAGCGGTCGGCGATAATCCGGGCCGCCTGGTGCGCATTTCTGGCCCGGCTATAATAGCCCAGGCCTTTCCAACTGGTCAGCACTTGTTCCTCGCTGGCCCGGGCCAGCGTATCGATATCCGGAAAAAGCGTGATAAATCGCGGGTAGTATTCTAAGACGGTATCGACCCGGGTCTGCTGCAGCATGATTTCGGAGATCCATATTTTGTAAGGGTCCTTGCTGCGGCGCCAGGGAAGATCCCGGTGATGTTCTCGGTACCAGGTCAGGAGGCCATGCGCCGCCTCTTTAAGGCGCTCCTCCGTCCCGGGATTTTCTTTTTCTCCCGCATCTCTGCTCATGATTTACTCCCTGCTTGTTTTGAGGTAAGTATGATTATAACATCAAATATTTTCAAAAAATACTGGTAAGATCCTGTCTTCGTCCCTTAGTCAAAAAGAGCGGCTTGCCGGTATTGGGGTGCTGACCTGGGCGTAAAAGCCATTAAGGTAATAGTCGCAACAGGCAAGATAATGTAAGCCCCTGCCCGACTGCTGCTGGTGACAAAGGAACGTCAGAAGATTTTCCACAAATGTTTTTTCAAATCCACACAACCATTGTTTTTAAAAGCAACCTCTTCTCTTAGCAATAAATCTTTCTGTTCAGCCCAATGCGGAACCAGCCTTCCCCTACTGTTTACCACCCGGTGGCAGGGCAGGTTTACCTCATGGGGAGCATGATACAGGGCCTGTCCTATCCTCCGTGAGCATTGGGGCTTACCCAGTATCCAGGCAATTTGCCCATAAGTTGCCACTTGGCCCCGGGGGATGGCCTGTACAATCTGATAGACCCTTGTATAAAAGTCTGCCCTTTTCATGCCAGCAAACTCTCCCAACGAAGACGCTCCATAAACCAAATTCCCCCCAAGCCTGTCAATTAGCCTTTCACTCTCTCCAGCAACAAGACGTGGTAGTTCCTTGGCGGCAGGACTCTTTTCTTGCTTTTTATCATCCCCTAACGCATAGTGCCGTGTCACAAATTCATTCTCTGATTATCAAATCCATCACATCGCGTCGCATGCTTTGTGGGACTTCTTTTGCGGGCTTGCCCAAACGAACAAGCATTTGGAGGGTACCTCCATCTGAAGCGTAATCGCGGTGAATGCTGCTGTATGGCTCTTTCATTTCGGGATATTCTTCCAAAGCCTGGCTAAGAGGCTGCATAACTAAACCCAAACTATGAGCTGTCAGTATCAATCTGCTATAAAGCATACCGCTTTTAACCTGGCTTGAACGATTATTATCATTCGTAATAATCATGGCATAGGCCGCTGTATTGTCTACCGATGTCCGGGTGGACTGTATAAACGTATCAGACGCTGCTTGCCCACTGTTCAACGAAGGAAATATCGTGACCAAGCCCTGCAGGATATGCCGCATGATGCCTGAAGTACCTTGTCCTTCGACAGAAAAGCCATAACGATATTTGTTTTTTTGATACTCACTAGAGCGAAAAATGTTTTCTGTTTCCTGCATAACTCGATTCACGCCTGCTTCGATAGTGGCGCCCTTCATTGCATAACTTCCCAGTTTTTCTATGTTTTCTTGGTCCTGAAAAATCTTTATTGACATATTGACATCAGTATTGATATTTTCCAACTGATCTATCTGCTCAGCGGTTAACTTATCTGACTGGTATGCCGCCCTGTTAGTGTCAGGCAAAAACATGGAATCATAGAGAGGGTTGTTTTGAGGTTTGTCTTTCGTAAGCATAATTTTTGCCACCGGTTTGGTTTTCATGCTCTCCCGCAGATTTTGTTCATCATAGCCGCCATCTGGAAATAACTCCACTGCAGCTTTATATCCCCGCTCATCTCCAGCGATTTTGACATACTCCAAAAATGCACCTTGCGTAATCATCATTTGCCGGGCGAAAGGGTCTACCTCATTTGTCAAGCGGTCACTATCGGCGTATAAGTAAAATACCATGGGATCATCTTTGTCGAGCTGTATTTTCCACGGCTGCATGTTATGCCCGTTTGCAGCTAACAGTCCGTGAGCCACGAGTTGGATTCTTGGATCATCAAATTTTTGCGAATAAGTTTTTTGCCAAGGTTCCAAGTACTTTGACGACTCAAAAACCCCACTTATGATAAATAGCGATGTAAAAGCTATGATCAATAAAGCAGCAATGCTTGAAAGAATAATGGTCATTGTTTTCTTCACCGTCCTCTTGCTCATCTACAATTCCCCCCATTTTCAGTTTGTATTGACCTGATGATAAGCTGAAAAGCTGCTGATACCAATTCCTCCGGTGTCGTCATGTGATAGTTTTTAATATAGTTTTCCTTTTTCTTTGCGGTATTAAATACGCCAATCAGGCAAGCCCATAAAACAAGAGCTGTTTTAACAACATCCAAATTACTGCGGATGTAATTTTCTTTAATGCCTCTTTCCAACGCTCCGATCAAATGCCCTAGTATTTCCTCTCCAAGGGTATAGCACTCATCTCTTGATTGATCCGGAATCCCTTTTTGAAAATCAAATTCACCATTTTCATACTCCATAATTGCTTTAAAATATTCCGGATAATCCTTGCTGAACCGGTAGAGTGTCAAAGCAATCTGTCTTATTTCTTCAACCGCATTACAGGCTTTTTCCTTTTGTAGATCATCTTTCAGCATACCGATTAACAGCCTGTATCCCTTTATCATAATTTCAAAATAGATCTGCTCCTTGCTATTGAAATAGACATACACCGTTCTCTTGCTAAACTCTGCCTCTTTCGCCACATCATCCATCGTGGCATTATCATATCCTTTTGTAAAAAAGATTCTTTCCGCAGCATCAATAATATCATTTCTGCGAATTGCCTTTTCTTTTTCCTTGCGCTCATTGATTCCCAAAAGATCTACCGCCTTTATTTCACTTACGTGTTATCAAGTAAACTATTAGTTTACCTAATCCTAAGATATTTTATCTTTTCTGTCAATACATGCTCACAAGTACATCCGACATAATGAGTATGTTCATTATCTATCTCGATAAAAATAATAATTTTCAATTTATTCACAAATGATTTCACTAATCTAATTTCATTTTTTGCTCGGCGTCAGAAAGACACTTCATTTTTTACCTGCATATGAAAAGCCATGACCACCGGTAGTAACTGGCGGTCATGACTTCTTTTTTCTTATAATAACCAGCTTCTCAGAATCTTCTCCATTGGCTTGCCTTTTGCCAATTCATCAACCAGTTTGTCAAGCCACCTGATTTTCTGCATGAGCGGGTCTTCGATTTCTTCAACGCGAACGCCGCAGACCACTCCCGTGATTTTATGGGCGTTTGGGTTGATTTGCGGGGCTTCGGCAAAGAACGTCTCAAAGTCTATCCCTTTATCGATTTGCGCCCACAAGCCATGCTCGTCATACCCCGTCAGCCAACAAATCACAGCATCAACCTCTAATTTGGTACGCCCTTTGCGCTCCGCCTTTTGGACGAGTAGCGGGTAGACTCTCGAAAACGCCATCTTGTATACGCGCTCGTTTGTCATAAAGTGTCACTCCCTTTCGCTTCCCACTTTACTCTCCACCGCACGATGTCGGTGATGAGTTCATAATCTATCGGCTTGCCAAGCGGTGGCTGAATCGCTCCTTGTTATTGTGTCGCTGATACCTATTTGATAATCACCCATCGGTGACTTACCAATAACACAGCGACAAGTAATAATGCCAAAATGGTGAATACCGCGGCAAGTACATTGATAACCTTATTTGTCCTGCCTTTCAGAACCTTGGACAGCAAGGCATAAATGCCGATCCCGATTATCCCTCCCAGCGTGTTACTAAGCACATCGGTGATGTCAGCTCTGCCGATTGCGAAAATAAATTGTATTATTTCAAAGACAAAAGTTAAGCCGACAATCGTAAGAATCTTTTTCACAAAAGACCACGGGGCTTTAAGCATACAAATATAGATTCCCAAAGGTATGAAAGCGAGAATATTAACTCTGATTTCGCTGAAGCGAATAACGCCGTTATCATCGAAAGACCCCAAAAGCGGAATCAGATTGATGATTCCTCCTTCATCCATTACCGTGATAGAAAATTGCAGTTTGAAGAGAATCAACCAAGTTAATGCCAGTAAATAAATTACCAATAACACAAGTGTAAGCGTGTTTCGTTTTTCCGATTTCAAATTCTCCATATCACTCACACTCCTTAATGATTATTTTACGGCATTGCCCGCTTGTTTGCCGATTTTTGCTCTGATGTCTTTGCGAAGTCCGACGATATAGCAGACCGAGCCGTCGGCATTCTTGACGCCCATATTGACGATCCCTCCATAAGTAGGCCTATACTCTTCTGCAATCTTGCTTCTTTCAGCGGTATTGATCAAATCTATGATGTCAGCCCATTCCTCACTATCAATGATCACGGTATGCTTCGTATCATCTAACCCTGAAATCAGTGTCATACTCTCTATTTTCTCCGCGGTTAAATTCGAATATCTGGGTTGCGGATTGGAAAGCAGTATAAAGGCAGTAGACAACAATATCAAAACAGATAGAATCACCACCCAAAACCCAGGTCTTTTATAATTCAGCACATTTTTAATCCGTGCCTTTATATGGCTTTCGCCAAAGGCCAGAGGATCGGCCGCAAAAATTCCGTTTCTTTTTACTGAAAGTGACAGCAGGGAACTGGAATAACATAATCCGGTTTCCCTGTCGCCGCGGCAGCAGCCGAACGCGACCGTTGCCGGGGAGGAAAACCAGGAAATATATCAGCGTAAAAGAAGCGGCGGACAAGTGGGGACTTACCGCAAGAATGGTAAATTACTACTGCGTTGACGGGCGCATCAAGGGCGCTTGGAAAATCGCAAACGTGTGGATCATCCCCGGGAACGCCGCCCAACCGGAGGACAGGCGAAAAACAAACGGGTACAGTAAAGGACCTCCGTAGCCGATAAAAAAAGAAAGGCGGTGTTTTTTTTTGGAGTATTATCCTCACTTAAATGATGTCTTCATATCCCAGCGCCTGAAGCGGCGGCTGAACGAAATAAACAATTATCCCCTTACCACGGTCATTGCCCCCATGGGCTTCGGTAAAACTACCGCTGTGAACTGGTGGGCCAACCGCCAGGTGAAAAGCCAAGCCGACGCCGTTATTCTGCGTCAAGTGATTGTGACCGACAGTATCACGGATTTTTGGAGCGGCTTTTGCCGGGCTTTCAAAGGCTATCCGGTATTAACCGAACAAATGAAAGCCCTGGGGTACCCCCGGGACGCAACGGCGATATCCATGCTGGCCGAGCTTTTGGACGATGCGTTGGCGCCAAGCCCCAGCCAGATTTACATGGTCATGGACGATCTCCATATCCTGCAGCAAAAACCATTGATACCGCTTCTGCTCTTCCTTTCCCGCAGCCTGCCGGACTGTGTTCATATTATTCTGTTATCCCGCAATCAGATTTTTAACGGGGAAGAACGGATGCGCCTGGGCCGTCTGCTGGGCGAGATCGCAGCGGACGACCTGCGCCTCAGCCGGCAGGAGCTGGCCGTGTATGCCAGGCTCTGCCAGCTTGAGGTTTCCGCCAAGGAAATAGACGACCTGGCCGCCCTCAGCGAGGGCTGGATCTCCATGGTGTATCTGAATTTCAAAGCCTATGCCCAAAACGGATCCTGGCTTTCCAGTTCAGCCGACATTTTTACCCTGATCGATCAGGTATTATTAGAACCGCTGCCGGAGCGCCAGCGGGAATTCCTGATTCGGATCGGCATGACCGATGAGTTTACCTCAGAGCAGGCCGCCTGGCTGTGGCGGCACTCGGATGCGGCGGCTATCCTGGACTCCCTTTCCAGAAACAATGCCTTTATAACGCGCAATGAAAACGGGATTTACCGCTACCACCATATGCTGCGCCAGTGTACCCGGCATAAATTTGCCGAAAAGCCGGCAGCCTATCAGCAGGAAAACTATTCCCGCTTAGGGCAATGGCACCTGGGTCACGAAGAATATATCCCGGCCTACTATGCCTTCGCCGCTGCCCGGGACTGGAACGGCTTGCTTAAAACCCTGGAAAAGGATAAGGCGAAAAGTCTAAACACCGAACACAGTCAGGATTTTTTCCGCTGGATCGAAAGCTGTCCCGAAGACTATCTTTTGCGCTACCCCACTGCCATCGTGGCCTGCATGGTCA
>NZ_DCEA01000079.1:0-14047 GCF_002316705.1 Syntrophomonas sp. UBA1041 | reverse complement strand
AGGGTTTCCACCTATTCGGGCGGCATGCGGCGCAGGCTCGACATTGCCATGAGCCTTATCGGAAAACCGCAGCTCATTTTCCTCGATGAGCCGACCACCGGACTTGACCCCGAGGCACGCATTGAGGTTTGGAAGGTTGTCAGAGAGCTTGCCGGGGGTGGCACGACGGTTTTTCTGACCACGCAGTATCTGGAGGAAGCCGAACAGCTTGCAGATCGAATTGCCATTCTGCATAAGGGTATGATTATTGCGAGCGGCACACTCGCGGAACTGAAAAAGCTGTTCCCGCCCGCAAAGGTTGAGTACATTGAAAAACAGCCCAGCTTGGAGGAAATATTTCTCGCAATCGTTGGCAAGAAGGAGGAAAAATGATGGAATCGGCAAATAAACACTTTTTCGGCGATATGGGCGTGATGCTTGGTCGTTCCCTGTGCCATATTTCCCGCAGTATGGACACCATTATCACAGTCACCATCATGCCAATCGCATTTATGCTGTTGTTCGTTTATGTGTTCGGCGGCGCCATTCAAACCGGCACGGACAACTATGTGAATTACCTGCTGCCCGGCATCCTGCTGATTGCGATTGCAAGCGGCATCGCCTATACGGCTTTCCGTCTGTTTATGGATAAGCAAAGCGGCATCTTTGAGCGTTTCCATTCCATGCCGATTGCGCGTTCGGCCGTGCTGTGGGGGCATGTGCTGACCTCGCTGGTATCCAACGCGATTTCGGTTGTCGTCATCATTCTCGTAGCGCTGATTATGGGCTTCCGCCCATCGGCAGGGATATTGTCATGGCTTGCCGTGGCTGGTATACTGGCGTTGTTTACGCTGGCCTTAACCTGGATCGCGGCGATTGCCGGACTGTCGGCCAAATCGGTAGACGGTGCATACGCCTTTTCCTATCCGATTATCTTCCTGCCATTTATCAGTTCGGCGTTTGTATCGACCGCATCGATGCCGCCGGTAGTTCGCGCCTTTGCCGAAAACCAACCGGTAACCTCAATCGTAGACGCGATCCGTGCGTTATTGTCTAATCAACCGGTGGGTAATGACATCTGGATTGCACTTGCGTGGTGCTTAGGTATAATGATCTCAGCATATCTGTTTGCGATGCAGGCATATAAACGGAAAGCGGCTTAAGGTTTGCAGGCGTTAAAATAGTAGTGACTAACAAAAACATCAAGTAAAGGGATGGTAGAGTGGGCGAATACTAATGGAAATTATTTACGGTATGCGGCAACAAAACACGGGTAAGATACGTCCAGCAAGTGATTGACCGGTTTTCTTTGAAAATTCATTTCTTCCATTTCAATTATAACATCTAAAAAATTGTAAATATAGACTGTTTGTTCCCATTTACTGTTGCTATAATGCAATGGCACGTTAATGCTATATAGAGGAGGGAAACGTATGAGTTCCTATATACTTGCTTTTCAGGATATTGACCGAACAAAACGCATGGTTGTTGGGGGCAAAGGCGCGAACCTGGGGGAACTTTCCAGGATTGAAGGAATACACGTACCGGATGGCTTTTGTATTTCTGCGGAAGCCTTTAAACGAATCATTGGAGAGACATCATTGATTAATGAATTACTTGATCAGTTATCGCTTCTTAAGGTGGAAGACCGGGATAAAATCGGTGAACTTAGCGGTGAGATTCGCAGGGTTATCGAAGGAATGGCTATCCCTGAAGACATTAGGGAAGAGATCGCCCGCCACCTCTCCCGGCTTGGAGAAAAAAATGCCTATGCCGTACGATCCAGCGCAACTGCAGAGGATTTACCAACGGTATCCTTTGCCGGTCAGCAGGACACGTATTTGAACATTATCGGTAAGGAGGCAATCCTAAAGCATATCAGCAAGTGCTGGGCCTCGCTGTTTACCGAGAGGGCGGTAATTTACCGCCTGCAAAACAACTTTGACCACCGTAAAGTCTACCTGTCTTTGCTTATTCAGAAGATGGTTTTCCCGCAGGCGGCAGGAATTATGTTTACTGCCGATCCCGTCACTTCTAATAGGAAGGTGTTATCCATTGATGCCAGCTTCGGACTTGGCGAGGCCCTGGTCTCCGGTCTGGTGAATGCCGATATCTATAAAGTGCGTAACGGCAAGGTTATCGATAAAAAAATATCCGCCAAGAAACTGGCTATTTATGCTTTGAAAGATGGCGGTACGAAAGAGCAGGAGACCCCGCCTGAGCAGCAGAACAGGCAAGTGCTGACGGATGAGCATATTTTGCAGCTTGAAGGCCTGGGAAGAAAGATCGAAGCACATTTCGGCTGCCCCCAGGACATCGAATGGTGTTTGGCTGATGATACATCAAAAGGGGACATTCCTCCTGGGGAGGCGTGTCCCCTGACCCTATTTATTGTCCAGAGCCGGCCCATCACTACTTTATACCCCATCCCTGAAGCGAATGATCAAGAAAATCACGTTTATGTATCTGTCGGCCACCAGCAAATGATGACTGACCCCATAAAACCATTGGGAATGTCGCTATTCCAGTTAACATCTTATGGCCCCCGGTTTAAAGCTGGCGGAAGGTTGTTTGTTGATGTTACCCCTATGCTGGCTTCACCTGACAGCAGAAAAAATTTATTAGATACCATGGGACAACACGATCCGCGCATAAAAGACGCACTCATGACCATAGTAGAGCGAGGCGATTTCAAAAAATCGCTGCCAAAGGGCAAGAAAGAACAGGGTTCCATTAAAAGCAAGGCAGGTATGTCTTGGGATTTTCTAGGCCAATTCGAAAACAATCCGACCATCGTTGCTGATTTGGTCAAGAGCAGTCAGACCTCGATAGAAGAGCTGAAACAAAACATCCAAACGAAATCAGGAGCGGATTTATTTGATTTTATCCTGGAAGATATCCAGCGATTAAAGAAGATTATATTTGACCCACAAAATATGGGTGTGATTATAACTACTATGAATGCTTCGTCATGGATCAATGAAAAAATGAAGGAGTGGTTGGGTGAAAAAAACGTAGCCGACACGCTTTCTCAATCCGCACCCAACAATATTACATCGGCAATGGGCCTGGCGCTACTCAATGTCGCGGATGTGATTCGTCCTTATCCGGAAGTAATTGATTACTTACAACAGGTAAATGATGATAACTTTTTGGATAAACTGGTTAAGCTTGATGGCGGGCAAGTTACCCTAGACGCTATCTATGCTTATCTCAACAAATACGGAATGCGATGCGCCGGAGAAATCGATATTACTAAAACTCGTTGGAGCGAGAAACCAATTGCGCTTATCCCCATTATTCTCAGCAACATCAAAAACTTTGCCCCTAATGCCAGCCAGCGGATATTTGCGCAAGGGCGTCAGGAAGCATTGAAAAAAGAACAAGAGATAATAGAACGATTGAAGCAATTACCGGATGGTGAACAAAAAGCCTATGAGACAAAACGAATGATCAGCCTAATGCGAAATTTCATCGGTTATCGTGAATATCCAAAATACGGCATGATTAATCGCTACTTCGTTTATAAGCAGGCTTTACTGAAAGAAGCCGAACAACTGGTTCAAGCGGGCGTTATTCATGACAAAGAAGATATATACTATCTCACCTTTGAAGAACTTCGCGAAGTCGTACGCACCAATAAACTGGATTATCAGATCATAAGCCTTAGGAAAGACGATTACAAATTATATGAAAAACTAATTCCCCCGCGGGTTATCACCTCTGATGGTGAAATCATTACCGGTGAGTACAAGCGAGAAAATCTCCCCGCGGAAGCTATTGCAGGTCTGCCTGTTTCATCCGGAGTAATAGAGGGACGGGCGCGTGTCATCTTAAACATGGAAGATGCGGTTTGGGAAGACGGAGATATATTAGTCACCTCTTTTACTGACCCTGGCTGGACACCATTGTTTGTATCCATAAAAGGATTAGTAACCGAAGTTGGCGGACTTAATACCCACGGAGCAGTTATTGCCCGCGAATATGGCTTACCAGCAGTGGCCGGAGTGGATAATGCCACCAAACTGATAAAAGACGGACAGAGAATTCGCGTACATGGAACAGAAGGCTATGTAGAAATCCTATGAAAGGTATAATAGGGAAGATGTTGCCTCCCTCCAAATTGCATATCCCGCTTCTCCAACCAGTCAATCTTCGTTACTTTCAGGATTGCTTTTAGGCGTGATTATTTTGCCCAATATTTCCTGGGAGATGAAAGTTAGTAAGAGCAGAATAAGTAAAAGCCACCACCCCACAGACATAAAAATATCCGCTGGCGACATTAACTGGTTATCAGTGTAATTCTCTTCCTATGGCTATAAACAAGTAGAATTTAGATAGGAATTTGCTTTTTCCATTTCAGTATAACATAGCATATTATTAGTAGGTTAAACATGCTTGAGCAAGGAAATGGGGTCAGGGTTTCATGATTTTGGGCAATGTATAGCAAGTGAGGGAAAGGCATCTTGCTGGTTTCATCAAAATTAAAGCAACTTTTTTATAGAATCAAACAAATTAAGTTATGGAACCCTAAATAAAAAATAAGGAATGGTGAAGAAAATATGACTTTACCTGATAAAGAACAGCGAAAAGCAAATAGACTCATTAGAGAAAAATCCCCTTATCTCTTACAACACGCCTATAACCCAGTTAATTGGTATGCATGGAGTCCGGAAGCCTTCCAGAAGGCCCAAAAAGAAGACAAACCTATCTTTTTGTCCATAGGCTATTCTTAGCCCTTTTGGGGCTAAATTATTAAAGAAATTGCAGGTACAATTTATTTACTTGTCATTGGTGTCATGTGATGGCCCATGAATCCTTTGCAGATCAGGCTGTAGCTGATTTATTAAACCAGAATTTTATCTCCATCAAGGTTGACCGGGAGGAGCGCCCGGATATTGATCACATTTATATGATGGCCTGTCAGGCTTTAACCGGGAGCGGGGGGTGGCCGCTGACCGTAATTATGGATGCGGATAAGAAGCCTTTTTATGTGGCTACTTATTTGCCCCGCAGCAGCCGGGGAAGTCTCTGGGGTTTGCTGGAACTGCTTCCCCGTGTTGTGGAACTCTGGAATAAGGAGCGGGAATCTTTGCGGCAAGCCGGGGAAGAGATTAGCCGGCATATAATCAAGCGGGATGCAAAACAAGCAGGCCAGCCCATAAGTGAGGAGCTTTTAAACCGGGCATTTAAGCAATATGCCCGGGCGTTTGATGCGGAATGGGGTGGTTTTGGGTCTGCTCCGAAATTCCCTATACCCCATAACCTGTTGTTCCTGTTACGCTACTACCATTTTAGGCATGAAGAGCAAGCCCTCGAAATGGTGGAGAAAACATTGCAAAGTATGTACCGGGGAGGTATTTACGATCATATTGGTTTTGGCTTTGCCCGGTACTCAACCGATCGTCAATGGCTGGTTCCCCATTTTGAAAAAATGCTCTATGATAATGCGTTGTTAGCCATGGCCTACCTGGAATGCTACCAGCTAACGACCAAAGAATTTTATGCGGGGGTAGCGCGGGATATTTTCAGCTATATCCTGCGAGATATGAGCAGCCCGGAAGGAGGCTTCTATTCTGCGGAAGATGCTGATTCCGAAGGTGAAGAGGGAAGATACTATTTATGGGATAAGGATGAAATAACGGAGATATTGGGTGAGCAAATCCAATCTTTGGCCCGGACCTACGATATTAGTCAAAAGGGGAATTTTCAAGGTAGGAATATACCCAATCTTACTCGAACGCCAAACTTTGAAGAGCCCCGCCAGGAATTTGCAGCCGCGCGGCAAAAATTGTTTAATTACCGGGAGAAAAGGATAAAGCCTTTAAAAGATGATAAAGTATTGATTGGCTGGAATGGTTTGATGATAGCCGCTTTAGCTATGGGAGCCCGCGTCCTGGGGGATGAAAGCTATCTGCAGGCAGCCCGCCGGGCAGCTGATTTTGTAAAAGAGAATTTGCGCCGGCCGGATGGCCGGCTTCTCGCTCGCTACCGGGAAGGAGAATCCGAATACCTGGCTTATGCAGCTGATTATGCATATTTTATCTGGGGTTTGATAGAACTCTATGAGGCTGGTTTTGATAGTCATTACCTGGCCCTGGCTCTAGAACTCAGCGAAGATCTAAATAAATATTTTGGGGATCAAAAAGAGGGAGGCTTTTTCTTTTATGGTTTGGATGCGGAGCAACTATTGGCCCGCCCCAAGGAAGGCTATGATGGAGCCATGCCCTCGTACAATGCTGTAGCAGCTCTTAATTTCATGCGTCTGGCCCGCCTAAGTTCCGACCTGAGTTGGCAGGAAAAAGCGCAACAGGCTATGGATTACTTTGCAGCAGAGATTCAGGAGTATCCAACTGCCCATTCTTTCTGGTTGCTGGCGGCCATCTTTCAGATATATCCGGGAAGTGAGGTTGTAGTGGCAGCTGAGTCGGAAAACCAGGCAACTTCGGAAATGTTAAAGTTGCTTAATTCTCGTTATGATCCCCATAGACTGATAATTTTAAATGAATCAAAAACTAGTGAAATATTGGGTTCCAGAGCTCCCTATTTGCAGCACATGCCTGGTATAGAGGGCAAGCTTACCGCCTATATATGCGAGAATTTTACCTGCCGGGAGCCATTGGTAGGAATGGATGAGCTGCTGGAATCAGGATATATTTAATAAGCGGAGATATAAGCGGAAATAGAATGATAGGGGTATCTATTGATGCCTGATTATTTTAAAATAGCTGCTTTATAAAACACCTTCCGAAATCTGAAAGGCAGGTGTTTTATTTTGGCTTTCCCCTTAAACGATATCGCCGGGTAATATTGTATTACTACCATTAATTAGCATAACACTACCCCCATTTTATCTAAAAATCTGCTAGTGCTAATTCCATAATTGCTATAATATTGATAAATGTAGGCATGGTGTGGCAGTTATTGATGTAAGGGAAAAATCTATAACGAGGTGAAATATGTCCCCCGCTTCTTTAAGGGGTCGGGCTCCTCTTAACAAAACGGGCGGCGGGTTCTAATCCCCGCCTCGTTGCAGCGCTGTGTTGAAACTGCTCCGCAGTTTCTTCCGATGCTTAATTTCCGTTTAAAAATGCTGGCAAAGAAGTGTTGCTGGTTTTATGGCCAACAGAAGTCTGGTGCTTTTGAAGCTTTTTTTGTCCTTTGGGGAGAAATAAGAGGAGGTATAAAAATGCGAATTAATCGATGCCTGGCAGGGTTGCTGCTTATATTTATAACTATCTTCAGCATTATTGTTGGAGGAGTGGCCCGGGCGGATTCAGACCCAAATACTACAGCACAACTACTAGCGATAGTAGAAAAGATGAGTATAGAAGAAAAAGTTGGGCAGATGTTTATGCCTGATTTTCGACAATGGAATGGTAAAAATGTATGTGAAATTAATGAAGAGATTGTTCAAGTTATACAGCAACATCATATCGGTGGAGTGATTCTTTTCCGGGAAAACCTGGTTGACACTGAGCAAACTGTACGCCTGGTAGATCAACTGCAGCGGGCGGCCGGTTCGATTCCTCTTTTGCTTAGTACTGACCAGGAGGGCGGGGTAGTAAACCGCCTGCAATCCGGGACAGTAATGCCGGGGAATATGGCCCTGGGAGCCACCGGTTCAACTGAATCCTGTCATCGCGTGGGTCAAGCAATTGGTGCAGAATTGCACGCGCTGGGAATAAATATAAACTTTGCTCCGGTAGTCGATGTTAATGTCAATCCTGATAACCCGGTTATCGGGGTGCGTTCCTTCGGATCTGACCCTCAGCTGGTTTCCGATCTAGGAGTATCTTATATACAGGGGCTTCATGATGCCGGAGTAGCCGCCACGGCCAAGCATTTCCCCGGCCACGGCGATACGGCTGTAGATTCCCACCTGGGGCTGCCATCGGTCCCGTATGACCGTTCACGTCTGGACGAGGTAGAGTTAAAGCCTTTCCAGACTGCTATAAACGCTGGGGTTGATCTTATTATGACAGCCCATGTAACTTTTCCAGCTATCGATTCATCAATGCTTATCTCTCGCTTGGATAATACCCCCATCTATGTGCCGGCAACTTTATCCGCTCCAGTGCTTACCGGATTAATCAGGAATACCCTGGGCTTTGAAGGAGTAGTTGTAACTGATTCCCTGCAAATGAAGGCCATTACTGATCACTTTGGTCCGGAGGATACTGTAATAAGAGCGGTTCAAGCTGGTACAGATATTATTTTGATGCCGTCCGATCTGAACCGTGCTTATCAAGCCATGCTGGCAGCAGTCAAAAATGGTGATATACCGGAAACTACGATTGATAAATCCGTGACCAGAATATTAGCTCTAAAGCTAAAACTAGGTGTGGTGGAAATTAATAACGGTAAACTGCAGCCCGGCATGGGTAGCCGGAATACGTGCCGGTGCGGAACTGATTGAATGGGACGGTCAGCCGGCAATTGATGCGGCAAGAGCTGTTTCTACTAAAGCTTATTGCAGCGATAAGGGACTGGCGTTATTACACATACCAGTCCCTTATCTGTAGAGGATTGTATTGATTGTGATAGATTATTTTATCGACCGGGCAATTTTCAATGCTTCCTCCGGTTCAAATCCTTTGCAGATCAATGAATAGCTTACCCCGTCCTTTTCCCACATTACATTGCTTTCTTCCAGGGCACCGGTTACGCCGCTGATATCTACCTCATCCACTTGCCCGCTGGTACCGTATGTGAACTGAGTATGTTCATTCATAACCCTTTCCCTTATGATTATATCTCTTCCCTTTCCCTTGAAGTAAAGATTGATGTAATCGCCGGAACCTTTGTATCCTACAACTTCTTTCAATTCATAACCATTCGGCAGATAGTCCGGGGCCTGTACTTTGAAACTGGCAATTTTTTGAGCTTCCTCGATGCTGGCGTATTTAACTTTATAATTTTCATCTTCTTTGGCACTGGCTGCCTCTTCCTTACGCAGCTGTTCTTTTTGCTCCTCGGTCAGTTCCTTCTTTTCGGCCGGTGCGGGATCATCCATCTGTATTACTGTACTGTACTTGCCCAGCTTGAGCATCTTGATAATATTGTCACCTACATTATCGGCTACCGCGGTAACAGTTCCTGGAAAAACCAGGGTCAGGGTCAGCATAAATATTAAGGCCAGACTTCCAAAAACGGTAACGGTCCGGTGTTGTTCAAATAGCTTTTTCATAATACCCTCCTTTTTATAGTCCTTAGAATCTTTTTCCCGGCAACGGCTTAAGAGTCTATTGCGCATTCTTGCCTGCGCAAGATTATCCCGGCTGAAATCTGTATCTTTAAGCCTGGCTATCAGTTGAAACAGCTGTTGCTCAACAATGTCTCCAGGTTGGGATGGGGTTTTCCCCTCCATAATCTCGTTTACTGACTGGTTAAAGAGTTCGGCCTGCTTATACTCGGTCATGATTCCCCTCCTTATTTGAAAGAATCTCCCGCAATTGGCGCAGGCTCGATAAACAATGATGCCCACATTGTTCTCGGAAAGTCCCAACAAACTAGCTATTTCGCGATTCTTCAAATTGGCTGCAAACCTCATGGCGATGATGTTGCGTTCTCTATCCCCAAGGGTAGCCAGTGCCGCTAGTAATTCATTATGAGTTTCGTTCCGGAGGCTTTTAGCCGACGGGAAACTGCTCGCGGTAGGCAGTCCTGATGAAATTCATGAGTTACCAGAATAATAGACGGCTTCTCATCGGCAGATAATCTCGCAAGCTGAATCATTAATTTGTGAGTATGAATCGCATCAAGGGATTTACCGGGTTCGTCAAGTATCATTATTGAACTCCATGTTCTCTATCATTGCCACGTTCTGGGCAATCAGATCATTGACTACGCCTGGGTCATTATTCCAGTAGTTCTGCATAGTTTGAACCACCCACCTGGTCCATATCTTTATTCCAACTCCCCCCAGGACTCCGGCGCAAGGTTACAGCGTGGTGATGGGGCAGAATATTATTATAAATTACCTTGACAGCCATAGTACTATTTATTATTATGTACTTAAAAAGAAAAAGTAGAGCTAACGACACAGTTTGCTATAAAAACAACAGGAAGGAAATGCGACAATGAAATTGAACAAGGCCGGTATGCGGTGGATACGCATTTTGCATATTTTTTCAGTAAGCATATGGTTTGGAACAGTAGTGTGTATATTGGGTTTGGTTATAATGTGCTTTTTCCAATTAAACAAAAATGACTTTTTAATTATCGCTCCATTAGTGCCGAAGCTGTATCAAAAAATAGTCATGCCAGCAGCCATATTTACGATAATTCAAGGAATTATCTATGGATTTTTCTCCAGTTGGGGCTTTTTTAAGTATAAGTGGGTTCTATTAAAGTGGATTTTCGTTCTGCTAATTATCCTGTGCACTGGCTTAGGAGGCATCAGTCAAATGGTCTCTGTACTTGCAAAGATAGAGGCTACGCATTTTTTGGGCGGATTTGCTGACGGTGGGCTTGTTCTGCTATTTGTTTCCTTGCAGATTCTGTTCATGCTTATCATGATTGTATTATCCGTTTTTAAGCCAAGGACATTTAAGCCTATTATCTTTCCCGAAGATCCGGGCTGTAATTTAAAAGCTTCTATTTAATTTTGATTAGATACCCTTTGAATCTGAGGAGGCACATTTTATAAAATGAGCAGCACCATTTCAAACGATCTTATTCGGGGCCATACCGATACCATTATCTTGAATGTCCTGCGCCAGGGGGACAGCTATGGGTATGAAATCTATAAAAAGATAATCGCCTTAAGCGGTCATCAATATGAACTAAAGGAAGCAACCCTCTACACTGCTTTTCGTCGTATGGAACAGGATCATTTGATAGCTTCCTATTGGGGAGATGAATCCCAGGGCGGCAGGCGGAAATATTACCGCATTACAACCAGAGGTAAGGAAGTATATCAGCAGAACATAGTAGATTGGAACTTTGCCAAGGAAGTTCTAGATATACTGATTAAGGGGGGGCTTGAAGATGTTCAAGAGCGATAATTCCATCAACACAAATAAGAAAATAACTACCTATATTGACAACCTGTTTTCTGAAGTTGGAGCCAGCCCGGCTTATATATGCGAGAATTTTACCTGCCGGGAGCCACTGGTAGGAATGGATGAGCTGCGGGAATCAGGATATATTTAATAAGCGGATAATTTGGGTGGATTAGATGCAATGGAGGACTAACTTATTCCAAGGTATAACATTATGGTCTTATGGATTTGTTCCCTTAACTCAGGGTTGTTGACTTTTCCGCAAACAGTTCCTAATCGCTCTTTGGATATTGAACGAATCTGGTGGGCCATGGCAATCGAATCCATATCTAAACCGCTTTCTCTTTGTGGCAAGCGTATCTCAGTCGGGTATATTTTTCTACCCGGTTTCATTGAAGTGATTGATAATACTGTTACAACTGGCAAAGCTCTGTTTACTGGTTCAGTAGATACAACCAGTACCGGACGAGTACCGGATTGTTCTGAACCTTTGGCAGGATCAAGGTTAACCCAGAATATATTCCATTGATATTCCTTTACCATAGAGAATCCCCTTCTCTATCAATAGCTTCGAAATCCCTCATGCTCTCGGTCAGGTCATTCATAAACATAGTATCGTTAATTGCTTCTTCCATAGTTTTCTGCAAGGTTTCTTGTTTTAGTATTTCCAAATATAGCTCAATGCCCTTGCGTACAATTGCATTTTTAGAGGGTTCAATCTTCTGCTGAACATACCAGGTCATTCTTTCAATTAAATCCTCGGGAAGATTAAAAGTAACTTGTTTATTCCTGTTCAGTTTAGATAACCTCGCTTTCTACTATGGTTTATTTATATTGTATTATATCACTAGCACTATCACAATATGCAATCAAATGGGTTTCGGACCCATAGGTCGTTTGGATTATGCGGCGCCGAAGCTTTAATGCCGGGCGGGCTTATAGTAAAATGGCCATCTGGTCAATCGCTTGATAAGAACAAGGAAATCCAGTTGGATAGCCGGAATGGGATTGGCGGGGTAAGCCCTTCTATACGGATACCGATGACCATGGAGAACGCTATTCGTGTCGCCAACGGTGAAGACGTGGAATTAGAGGAAGCAATTCGGATATTAAGTTCACTTGCGGAAAATAGTTAAAGGTATATGAAGGACGGTAAAAACTTACGTCTAATTTATCCCTGATAATACAAAAGATTTTGCTCTAAATCCGGATCCAGAGGAGCTCCGTTCTTAGTCAGCCGCGCGTAATTGGCCGTAAGAATCTTGATTTCACGATTGCGGAGGTTGTTCATGCGTGAAATCTGGGCGTTATAGAGAGGATGCTTCTCCAGGCTTTCCCTGATGGAGAGGGAAAAAGGGCAGTGCTGAAAGAGAATTTGCCGGGCCACTTTATTCAGGCGCAACAAGCCCCGGGCTTCGAAATTTATCCAGGTTTTATAATCGCTTGCGAATATTTCCCGGGTATTGTTGCGGTGTTTTTCAATCTGCAGCCGGAGTTTTTCTTTGGCCTCTTCAGTGAGATTCCGGTTCTTTTTGAAAAACTGAATGTAATCACTGTATTCCCCTATCAGTGAGTCTGATACACTGCTGGTTCTGACATAACTGGAGGTGCTGCGCGACAATTCCCAACGGAAATTAGCCATTATCTCCAGCAGAATGGTATCCAGGTTGTCGTTACAGAAAAGAGGCAAGACAAATCGCGCGGATGAGTTCCTCACCCGTCCGGTCAATTCCTGCCACATTACGCCGCGGGAACCTGGCGTTGGTACCAGAATATAATCAGGCCAGACCTGTTTCATAATGATATGCTTGTTTATGCCAATCTCCGGGTGGTGGTATACGATTTCCCGGTGAAAAACTGAATAGTCAACTTGCAGAATCCTTTCCACGCTTTCCCTAATTTTCTGAGGAGTAAGCAGACTTTTGGTAAAATCTTTTGGCAGGATAGCGGAATAAAGCACGGGGAAATAGCTGGCGCTGGAGCCATGACAAATTCGTTGACCGAGCTTAAATAGGTTTTCTATTTCATGTTGCAGCTTGCCGCTGGCATCATTATCATATTGTGGCTTATCGGTATCCCTCAGTTCTCCCCGTTTTTTCTTTTCGCGGAAAACTTCATTATAGTCATGGCCGAATTGATTTACCGAAGGCTCCTCATCCTGCTTATAAATGTTTACCAACCAGTTGTCAATGGTGTAAATTGCATCCTTTCTTCCAAAATCAATACTTTCGGCCAGTTGGTAAAGACTGTTGATTTGCTCAGGCAGCAAAAGTCTTTCATCCAGATAGCCAAAGCAAAGAAACATCTTCAACAGCGGATCAGAATAGCCTTCTGCGGCAACTTTCTTCAACACCGCCGTATATAGCTCAAAAAATACCGGGCTAACCTGCTCCCTTACCTTCCGAATCTTTTTATCGTTGGCATACTGCTGCTGCAAATGGCCAAAGCTATCCAAGCCCTGTTTAAGCTGTTCGGCTGAATTGCGGGATATCCCCCCAAAATGGATTATTTTTTCCAGGCTATTTTCGAGTTCAGCCGGGATGTTATTTGCTATCTTGCTTTTTTCCATATTTGCTTTCATATGCTGATTCACCTCTCAACTTAGCTAAAAGATGCCAGGTATTACTATACTACTTTTATACTAAATGAAATGGACGGATTCCAGTATCAGCTATATTTCCTATTTTTCGGGGTTATTTATCCTGGTAGAAAGGTCCCACAAGTCTTATGACACCTCAAATTGGGCAGCTTGCTGCTGTGCTTGTATGCTCCCAATAGCCTGGATTTGCAACGCAAGATGAATTTACCATTTGCCTATCCACCCTCCGGAATCACTTTTACTGGCAGAAGTGTGTTTCTTTTGATATAATAATAAGCTGAAAGAAAACTGGCAAAAGGTTGCAGTATTCTAGTCAACCCTATACAATTTCGAAGACGGGCCTAAAAATCCGTAAAGGGCACATCGATGAAGCTTCTGGTGCCGGCTTGTGACGCCCAGTCAGGGGTCGGTGCTGGGAGTTAAGAGTGCAGGGGCAATCCGCAACGGCATGCGGGCATGACCC
>NZ_DCEA01000075.1:0-23473 GCF_002316705.1 Syntrophomonas sp. UBA1041 | reverse complement strand
GTTAATTTATTACGGTTGTATTTGATCATTATATATTATACTTCTTAGGGCTGAAAAGGCTTGCGCGCCGTATGGTTTAAAAGACTGAAATGAGGGAACGGTCAGATATGGATTACCAACATCTCCATTTGACACATACGCATTTTTTTCTCCTTCTTCTTCTTTTCCTTCTCTTCTGCTGCATTATCATCACCACCTTATAAATAATATTGGCCATCACCATAGATAATGCAAATAAACTTGAGATGGTTCCATTTTTAACCCGGTCACAATATCCATATTCTCTTTATATCAAACGACATACCGGGCATACTTTTTTCACGCTTATTGTGGAAGATGCTATATAATATAGTGTTGGATAGTAAAATGGAGGAAGAAAGCATATGTACGACAACATTATCGATACCATTGGCCGCACTCCACTTGTTAGGATAAATAAGCTGAACCCCAAGCCGCATATCCCGCTTTACGCAAAGTTGGAGGGATTTAATCCAACCGGGAGCATCAAAGATCGTATTGCCATAAAAATGATTGAACAGGCGGAAGAATGCGGTGCTTTGACGAAGGAAAAAACCATAATCGAACCCACCTCTGGAAATACAGGGATCGGTCTGGCGATGATAGGCGCCGTCAAAGGGTATGCGGTTGAAATAGTCATGAGTGAAGCGGTTTCCGTGGAACGCCGCAAAATGATTGAGGCTTTCGGAGCCAGAACTACTCTTACGGATGCCTCTCAAGGTACGGATGGAGCCATCAGGAAAGCTCATGAACTTTGCCGCAACCATCCTGATAAGTACTTCATGCCCAACCAGTTTTCCAATGAATATAATAAGCTGGCCCATTATGAAACTACCGCCAACGAAATCTGGGAGGACACCGGAGGCAAGGTCACTCATTTCGTTTCCGCTCTTGGCACCTCAGGAACCATTATGGGAGTAGGCATGGGATTAAAAGCCAAAAATCCTAACATTCAGATTGTTGAGGCACATCCGGTTCTGGGCCATTATATCCAAGGCCTTAAAAATATGCAGGAGGCCATAGTCCCGGAAATCTACGATCCTGCCCAGATCGACCGCAGGGTTATGATTGAATCTGAGGATGCTTTTGCCATGGCCCGAACCGTTGTGGCCCAGGAAGGCATTTTTGTGGGTATGAGCAGCGGAGCGGCCATGGTCGCCGCACTGGAATGCATCAGAGATATAGAGGAAGGCTTCGTAGTAGTCGTTTTCCCCGACCGGGGAGAAAAATATCTGAGTACGGGATTATTTCATCTGTCCACCTGATAGATAGCCCATTAGCAGGCTCTATTCCAAACAATCAAAGGGACCCAGACCACTTTAATGGCCTGGGTCTTTTTCATGGAGCCTTTGCAAGGTTTTTAGGAACCCGCAAAGTGCCCGCGATGAAATTGTCTGAGTTTTCAACGCTTACTTCCCAACCTGAATCCTACCAATCTTTTAAAAGCATGCCAAACCTCACCTAACACCAAAGACCCTTTTATCGAGTGATCACTCGCTATTATTCTAGTAGAGGCTGAGCGCAGCCTCTACTATTATTTGCCACTATTGCCTGCCGATCAATCAAACAGGAAAATCTGGCCATAAAGCCCGTTATAGAACCAGCGCTGATTTATTTGCCCATATTTACCAAAAGGTAGTAAAAGATCTGAGCCGAATTATCTAATATTAAGGAGGCGCTAACGGAAATGTTTAAAAATTACATACGAAACTTAAATGAAATGAATGTCGTCTTCTTATTGCTGACTTCTGAAAGGAGGAACTGATGCTAACGTTACGTTGCAAGCAATTGTTTTTTTGGTGTGTATTAGCCTTACTTATGGTGGCTATAATACCTTTGCCAACCGGGGCCAGTGATTATGGCGCACAAGATTTAACCCTGGGCAGCAGAGGTTCAACCGTCAGTCAGTTGCAGAAAGACCTTGCCGGGTTGGGCTTTTATACAAATAGTGTTGATGGATGGTTCGGTCCAAAAACTCGTGATGCTGTAGTGAGTTTTCAAAAATCCCGAGACCTGAAAACGGACGGCGTTGTTGGTCTGAAAACCAAAGCAGCTCTGAATGATGCATTAACACAGGACAGTTATGGTACAGAAGATCTAATCCTGGGCAGCCGGGGTTCAGCCGTCAGCCAATTGCAGCAGGATCTCACTAAATTGGGCTTTTACTCATATAGTATAGACGGATGGTTTGGTTCAAAAACTCGTGATGCTGCAGTGAGTTTTCAAAAATCCCGAGGCCTGAAAACGGATGGCATTGTTGGTCTGAAAACCAAGGCAACCCTGAATGATGCATTAACAGGGAAAGCGCCGTCGCCCCCGGTATCAGCCTCCGCCAAACTGCCCACTGCAGCCAGTATCAGTCATTATAATAGCCACGAAAAACCGATAGTTGACTCTTTCCGGGCCAACTTTGACGGCAGCCTTGCCCAAACTCTGGTCGGGCGCGCAATTTGGTACATGGAATATGGCTATATGAAGTATGGGCATACAAAATATGCTGCCACCGGTTATATCGACTGCTCTAATTTTGTTTCTTTGGTATACAAAGATTTCGGATACTCCATTACTTCGGCAGCCAAAAACTATGGCTCAGTAGGGGTAAAGGTTCAGGGTGTTTATGCGAATAAAATATCCGGAACGTCTAAATACTCCCTGGTAGGCGTAGAAAAGCTGAAACCCGGCGACATATTCACATTCTGGAACTCTGATGCCCCAGCCAGGACACATATAGGCCATGTAGCTATATACATGGGCGTAATTAACGGCAAACCTTGCATAATAAACACCTGCTCAGGAAACCCCACCGCTATAGGAATAATTGATAGCTTTTCCTACTGGTATGGTTCAAGCCTCATAGAAGTGCGCAGAGTTTTACCAGCCAGCGCATATGTGACAGGCAACAAAATTAGCGATCAAGGGCCGGTTATTCCAGCAATATATCAAATTATACCGGACAAACCAATCGTGATGCCGAAAAACCTTCGCACCGGCTTCTAAAACCCTTTCTAAAACCTATACGTCTCCTTAACAAAAACCTCGCTAAATCGCAAGAAATAGCGAGGTTTTTTAGGTTGGAAATGTGCAAAAAATGGGTATAAAGCCAATTGTTCATTAAGCTTTCACCATAAAATTCCAATAATCATAAGCTATAAAAACTCAGTAACTAAATTAGGGTCCCAAAAAGGAGTGATATTAATGGCAATAGTTCGAGTCCCACAAGATCGAGATACGATACAACTCGGCGTTGATGCCGCAAACCCCGGTGACATCGTACTGGTGGACAAAGGGAGTTATAAAGAATCAATAATAGTCAGCCAAAACTCCATCCGGATTGTTGCAAAAGTAAAACATGGTGTAATTCTTGAGTCCAGTACGAGTTCTGAGAACGCCATCAAACTTGACGATACGTACAATGTAGAAGTTTTTGGTTTTGTTATTCAAAATTCCCACAGATCGATATGGATTTATAGAGGCGGTTACCACCGTATCATTGGGAACATCTTTCAAAACCACAACGCCGACGGTATTATCTTTGAAGATTCTACCGGCAACTTGCTCTACCAAAACACCATTCGTAACAATTTCTCCGTTGGCGTATTACTTGGTTGGTCAAACCCTGGCTCAACAAGCAACTGGTTAATTGAAAACGTTATCAATAATAACGGCGGCCACGGCTTGGAAATCTGGACCCCTGCCGCTACTGGCAATGCCGTTATCAACAACAGTATTTATGGGAACCAGGGCGAAGGCATCTTTACAAAGGGTCAAAACACATTGTTATACAGCAACCGGGTTGAAAACAATACTTCCAACGGCGTAAAGTTACTGTTGGGAAACAACTCCATCGTGGTGAACAACGGTATTAAAGCTAACATTTGCGACGGTATCGACATCTCTAGCAACCAAAATATTGTATTTGCCAACCTTGTGAAGAAAAACCAAGGAACCGGTATCCAAATCAGCGGCGATGAAAATATTGTGCAGGAAAACAATATCATTAATAATAAAGGGGGCAATATAGAGAATAATTGCAATAACAACATCTTTGACAACAAAACCGAAAACACACGTTAGTAAGATGTTATCGCCCATTAAAAACATCTTCGACCTTGATGCGGATTAAAAAAAAGCGCCAGCCGGAGAATTGCTTTGGCTGGCGCTTAACTGTTCTCTTATACTGGCTATCTCTTTCCGCCAAGGTTATTTAAGATTTCGTGATAGCGTTTTGTTCCCAATGTACTCGGTTTACCCTTTTTACAGAAATAAAACCCGGCCAGCTTCGGAACGACGCGCTCAACCACAATCTGTCCATCGATCGTTTTGGATTCCAGTGCTTTCAAGGCTTCAAGAAACCGCTTGTCTTCCTTGGCCCGGTTATAAAAGGATAAAACATAGACGTACACAAAAAGATTGTAATTGCGGAAGGGATATTCGATCTGCATGAACAATGTGCCCATTCCATAGTGACAAGGGCCAATCGGCCTCCTGATTATCCAATGCCCCAACAAAAAATCTACAGCCTTGTCAAGTGCCGGTTCTTTATTGAGATAATCGCTAAAGCGAAAAGCATTAAGAGCGGTAAGTGTTGGGAAGGGATTTGAATACTCTGTTTCCGGGCCTCGGCCAAAGCTGAACTTGTTACAACGCCAGCCGCCGTCAATATACTGAATATCCAAAAGATGCTGGAATGTTTTTTGCAGCCTGACATCCGAGGCATACCCCATGTGGCAAAGCGCATTGGCGGCGTGGATGGTGTGGCATGGGTAGATAGAGCCTTTGGGGTACATCTTGAAACGTCCATCCTCCTGCCAGGTGCTGAAAAACAATTGGGCAGCTTCTTGAAGCAAAGGCTCGGCAGGTTCCATGCCCAATTCTAACAGGAAAAGTACGCTTTCCAGGGTTGAGAACGGGGCTCCTTTTAAAAGACGTTTGTCGAGTGTGGCCCAAAGATCGCCTCCATTATCGTATCTGTGCGTTAATATCGCTTCAACATCCGATAAATATTGTTTCTCTACAGCCATTCTTTCATCTCCATCCCTACGTAAATCCATTCTCTATTCATCTTCTCGTCTAAAAACGCACTAAATATGATAGGCGAAACTCAGCCGACGATATTTAAGAACTTTACCTATTGTTAATCTTATTATCATAAATTTCCATTTAAATCAAACCCTTCAAATCACGCTTTATTATCATAGCTTTTATCATGATGATGATACAAAGAGTCTCTCTGCTCTTCTCTGCACGATGGTTATGTAAAGTATGCGATATAAAAAGTAAAATATTATTTACATTTAGAGCAGCTTATTATACAATCTAAATTGAAAAACCCAAAAGGAGAAAAACACTATGCAAAATAAACTGGTTTGGTTTGGGGTATTCGTAGTAATGTTTCTGATCATAAGTGTGATAGTTCAGTTTTTCAAGGAGGGCATTGTCGATCCGGTTCGGCTTTTGGCAACGGCCGCCGGACTTGCGATCGCTTTTTTTATTGATATAGCGCCCAAAAAACCCATTGTATTATGGATTGGATTAGTTCTTACCGCACTTAGTGTGCCTATTATTCTGGTAGGAGTGGTTCTAGCTGTTCTTTCCATATTTTCTATTAATCCAAGCGGGGAAAGTATGCTGGTTATTTATATTCTAGGAATTGTTATAATTTTTTATCTCGCCAAAAGGTTTGGAGTCAGTCATTTTTTCCCTGACCCGGTTATAGACGAAAGAATTGTGTTGCATTATGCCTGGTCGGGCTCTTTGGCGTTTATATTTCTTAATTTCTTAATCATAGGGGCAATTATACAGCCCTGGATAGCCCTTGGCCAATTAGGATTATGGATAGGTATATTAATTGCAGGACTGCTTTTTTGGTTTGCCAGCCTGGTCCTTTTGGAGATGAAACAATAATGAAAAATAAGCTGAAGGTTTATCGCGCCATGCATGATCTGACCCAGGAGGAATTGGCCAACAAGCTGGGCGTTACGCGGGCCACTATTAACGCCATTGAAAAAGGAAGGTACGACCCTTCTCTTAAACTGGCTTTCAAAATAGCACGCTTTTTTGAAGTAACTATAGAAACTATTTTTACGCCCACGGAGTCAGGCTGAAATAAAACCTGAAGTAGTTGGGCGCAGTGATATTTTTTCCCCCTCTGAATCTTTCTCCTATTTCTTACTCAATGTAATCTCTAAAGACATAAATGCCTTGTTATTAAAGCGGTACCGATTGGCGCTTGCTGAAAAAAACCCGGTCATCAAATATTATCCATTTGACCGGGTTTATTGTACCTTATCCTGTTTTATCTGCTGTGGATACTATCTATTGATCTCTCGTTATACCTGCAATTATCTAGTAACTTTGATACTGTCATAAAGGAAAGTATCTTCAACGATAGAGTTGGTATTAGGATCAAAACCTGTCATATAGGTGTTAAATTCAACGGTTCCCTTTGACACGGTTATAGCTGTAAAGGTCGGGGTGCGGAAGAAATCAGGATCAACACCCTCCAGATCATCATTAGTGCAGGGTCCGGGATTCAGGACTTTCCCGGTGATTTCTGAGACATAACCGGCTGGTAAGGCTGAATTTATGTCCAGATAGCCAAAGTCAGGGGCCACCGGGTCGTCTTGCTGGATCCAGCTGTCGTCCATGATGGGCGCATAGAATTTTAGACTGCTGCCGGTATTACCAACGTAATAGAGGGGTGTATTGTCAGGATCTTTAGCCATATACTCACGGTCTGAGATCTGTCTGGTAATATCCGCTGCGCTGCCGTCTTCCTGTACAAAACCACGGCTTAGAACATGGTCATGCCCCTGAAGAACGAAATCAACATCAAGTTCGGCAAAAATAGGCGTCCAATACTTTCGGTTGTAGATGACATCTTGATCATCCATGTGGTTGGCCCCAGAATATAAGGATTTATGGAAGCCGACGAAGATCCATTTGCCCTCTTCTTTTGCCTGGGCAACTTCTTCCCTTAAAAACTCAGTTTGAGCTTCACGGTTGGCGTCACTGTTCTGAGAATAGGCTGCTTCCAAATTCAGGATAATCATCCGTGCAGCACCATAATCAAAAGCATAAGACACCGGTACACCCTCAACTTCATTATCCCAGGTATAATGACTGCTTATGCCTCCAATTCCGCCATTGCTGGAGTCATGATTACCCATAGCGGCGGCCAGGGGCAGCTCAGAAATCAGGCTGCCGCTGAAATCTTCATTGAACATGGCATTGCCGGTCTGATTAAAGAAAGATTCCCATTGTCCTTCGTTTTGAGCTTTATCGGTGAGGTCTCCGGCAATATATGCGAAACTGGCATCTGGATATATTTCTTGGGCCATATCCAGGTTGGCTTGCCATGCCCGGGAATGATTTTCTTTAACTTGTGAATCGGAAAAATACAGGAAGGTATACTTACCGTTATTATTCGGAGCTGTTTCGAAACCGCGCTCCTCACTCATTTCTTCCGCAGTACCAACCTTGTAACTGTATTCAGTGTTTGGTTTTAACCCCGTGATGGTAGCTGAATAAAAGTTTTTCTCGGTTACACCCGTAATTGTTGAACTTGTTACCGTTCTTGTTTCGACATTGGCGTCAAATTGCACTGCGCTGCTCTCTTTTTTATTGGCCTGCCAGACCATTACTATGGGATCCGTAAGGGCAGTGTCAAGGGTTGTCCAATTTATGTTTATGCTGGTCGTGGGCTCACTAGTCATAGCCAGGGCAATCTGGCTGGGGGTCTGCAATGAACTATCAGCGGCCAGGGCGGCAGTGGAAAAACTGAAAGTAGTAATAGTGGCGCATAGCAGTAAACTGGATATGGCTTTTCTTAACTTCAAGTCTTGTACCTCCTTTATAATTACATAATGTTGGCTACAATACCGATAACCTATGCTTCCCTCCTTGCGTTCAGTTTTTGGATTCTAATGAAAATTATAGAGATACAATGTTAACTTCCCAGGCAAGCATATGTAAAATCAATGCAAGCTCAGGTAAAACTTTTGTAACCCCACGTGACCTTCATCGCTAAGCTTTCTGCCCGGCATTATCGTAGAAGTTTTTGACCGGTTTGCCGGTCAGGGGGGTGTAAATTTTTCTGTAATGTGCAAAAGAAGTTAAGCGAAAAAAGACAGCAGAACGAGTGAAAAAGTATAGACAAAACCATAAATAAACGCAAAAAACGGCTAAGAATAACATCTTAACCGCTCTTTTTATTGTTAATATTAGAACCAAATCGTTACTGCAAGGCCACCTTTACAGTAATAAGTGTTCGTGTAATACTCATCTGGCGAATGCATCAACTATTAATAAACGCACACCCCCTCGTCAATCTTTCAACGACAACCTCTTCCCAATCATAGTATTTCCACATAGCCTTCCGTTCCATTTACTCGGATTCTCTGTCCGTCTTTTATTATTTTGGTAGCATTTTTCACTCCGACAACCGCTGGTAAGCCATATTCACGGGCGATAACCGCTCCATGGGTCATCAGTCCTCCAACTTCGGTGATTAGGCCTTTTATGGATACAAACAATGGCGTCCAGCTAGGGTCAGTAAAGGAGGTAACTAATATATCTCCCTCTTCCAGAACAGCGTCTTCTATGTTTAAAACGACGCGTGCCCGCCCCTCTATTACTCCGGAAGAAACAGGCAGGCCTGCTATAGCTTGGGCCGGGAGATTTTCCCGGCTGTACTCACCGGAGAGTGTTTCGCCATCAGAGGTGATCACACGCGGGGGAGTTAGTTTTTCATAGAATTTGTACTCGTCTTTTCGAATGCTTACGATCTGGTAATCCAGTTTATTTGTACGTACGGTTTCGCGAAGTTCTTCAAAAGTGAGATAGTAGATATCTTCTTTTTCATGAATAACGCCCACTTGTACGAGTTGTTTGGCTTCCTTCAGTAAAGCCTGCTTATAAACGAAGTAGCGGCTGATCATGCCGTATTTGGGATATTCACGATAACCCATAAAATTCCGGATCAGGTCGATCATTCGTTTTGTTTCTTGGGCTTTTTGTTCACCATCCGGCAATTGCTGCAACCGCTCTAATAACTCTTGTTCTTTTTTCAAAGCAACACGCCGCCCTTGCTCAAATATCCGTTTGCCGGCATTGGGCTCAAAGTTTTTGATGTTGCTGAGAATCAGGGGGATAAGGGTAGTTAGTTTTTCGCTCCAACGAGGTTTAGTAATATCGATTTCTCCGGCACAGCGCATTCCGTATTGGCTGAGATAAGCATAGATAGCGTCTCGGGTTTCCCGTCCGCCATCAAACTTAACCAGCTCATCCAAAAAGTTATCATCTTTTACCTGTTGTAAATAAGCAATGACTTTCGGATAAGGGCGAATCACATCCGCGACCCCCATTAGCGCCAGACCCATTTCCGAAGTGATATTGTTGGGTACGGATTGAGAAAGTGTGTCCGCTGCGTTTTTTTCACCCAACCACTCCTCCATTTTTTCATTGATCCAGGCTGAAGCATCCATAGCAGCCATAAACAGACGCGAACCTTGCGGATCAAATAAAATCTTCTTTAATTCCTGGATATCTTCCAGGATAAAATCAAACAAATCCGCTCCCGATTTCGTCTGGATGTTATGTTTTAACTCTTCTATCGATGTTTGGCTGCGCTTAATCAAATCAGCGACGATGTTCGGATCGTTTTCGATCTGGGTACGAAAACCCGCAGACGAAATAACTTTATTGCTTTTACCGGGACTCTGTTCTTTTTGATCATCTGGCAACGATTTTATAAAATCTCTTCGCGCTATAACGGTCATGAGCGCGTCTTTGAGGAGCGGATCGTGTTGTCCCATGGTATCTAATAAAGTTTCCCTGCTGTCAGGCGAAGCCAGCATATGGGTAACATCGACAAACAACCTTCCACCAGCTTTATGCATGGGTGCAGGAGTGGTTAACAGGAAAAAAGACAATCCCAATGGTTTCATGGGGTCGGTCATCATTTGTTGGTGGCCGACAGATACATAGACGTGATTTTCTTGATCATTCGCTGCGGGGACAGGGTATAACGTTGTAATGGGCCGACTTTGGACAATGAATAAGGTCAGTGGACACACCTCCCCTGGAGGAATGTCCCCTTTTGATCCATCATCAGCCAAACACCATTCGATGTCCTGGGGGCAGCCGAAATGTTTTTCGATCTTTCTGCCTATGCCTTCAAGCCGCAAAATCTGCTCATCTGTCAGCGCTGGCCTGTTCTGCTGCTCAGGCAGGATCTCCTGTGCTTTCGTACCGCCGTCTTTTAAGGCATAAATAGCCTGCTTCTTGGTGGATATCTTCTTATCGATCACCTTGCCGTTACGTACTTTATAAATATCAGCATTCACCAGGCCGGAGACCAGGGCCTCACCAAGTCCGAAACTGGCATCAATGGATAACACCTTCCGATTGGAAGTGACGGGATCGGCGGTAAACAAAATTCCTGCCGCCTGCGGGAAGACCATCTTCTGAATAACTACAGACAGGTAGACTTTTCGGTGGTCGAAGCCATTTTGCAGGCGGTAAGTTACTGCCCTCTCGGTAAATAGCGATGCCCAGCACTTGCTGATATGCTTCAGGATCGCCTCCTTACCGATAATGTTCAAATATGTGTCTTGCTGGCCGGCAAAAGAGGCCGCCGGTAAATCCTCCGCAGTTGCGCTGGATCGTACTGCATAGGCATTTTTTTCTCCAAACCTTAAGAGGTGGCGGGTGATCTCTGCACGAATATCTTCAGGGATGGCTATCCCTTCTATGATCCTGCGAATCTCACCGCTGAGTTCACCGATTTTATCCCGGTCTTTCACCTTAAGAAGCGATAAATGAGCAAGCAATTCGTTAATCGACGAGGTTTCCACAATGATTCTTTTAAAGGCTTCAGTAGAAATACAAAAACCATCCGGTACGCGTATTCCTTCAATCTTGGCAAGTTCCCCCAGGTTGGCGCCTTTGCCCCCAACAACCATGAGTTTGGTTTGATCAATATCCTGAAAACCAAGTACAAAGGAGCTCATACGTTTCCCTCCTTTGGCAATTCCAGCTTTGATAATTTTGATGACATCTTTCAGGCTAAACGATTTACTGGAGTATTGTACTAGCCTATAATATACCTTTGAAATATCTTCTTTATACTCCGACAATTTCCTTTGTAGAGGTTGTTTTTAAGCAATGCCGGGGAAGTTTTAATGCTTATTTCCTGGGTCACATTCTGGCGAATCACACCACCGAACGCCTTTTCTGTGCGATATAGGTCAACAAGCAAGCCAGTGTACCAAGAATTAAATTATTTCTAAACAAAAGCAAGGTAAACGCGCCGCTTTTTTCCGTCCATGCAACCGCATTAGTCCCCCCATGGACATCAAAAAGCCATGCGGGGTTATTTCGCATGGTTTCAAATCAGACAATGACAATGTTACAGATTAAGACGGTATCCCGCGCGATATAATTGTCCGCGCCAAGCCCAAGCCCCGTATTTTATCTGCGGATTCGGTCCGGGCCGTTACCATGAGGATGGGAACGTCTATATTGTCCTTTAAGACTTTCTATCGCAGATTTTGAACAGACCATGTTTACCACCGGAAGTTGTCAGCAGTATCGATTTAATCAATGGATTGGCATTCAACTAAAGTAAACAAAATCAACTTAGACGATACTTTTCCCAGAAAACACCCCCGGGCTCACGTCCGGGGGTGTTTTAATGTGTTCAAAAGCTGCTGTTTTCTATCGAGTTAACAGCAATATTACGCTTGCGTTAACCTATAGTATTATTTTCCTGCCTCTAAAGCTAGGGATATAATCACTGCCGCTTCAGCCCTGGTGGCATTGTTCCCCGGTCTGAAGGTTTGATCACTGTAGCCGGTGATTAATCCGTTGGCAACAGCTATTGCAACAGGCTCTTTCGCCCAATCGGAGATGGCCTCATTGTCGGCGAAGCTTAACTGCCCAGAGGGGCCTGTCAGTTTGGCTGCTCTTATTACCATGGCTACAATCTGTTCCCGGGTAACCGGGTCATCAGGACCAAATTTGTTGTCCCCGTAGCCGTAGATAATTCCTGCGGCATAGGCGGCGGCAATGGATGCCTTGCCCCAATGACTTTCAGTGTCGGCAAATACTTCGCTATTATTAGCAGCCGGGATTTCCATGGCATTCACAAGCATCTGAGCAAATTCAGCCCGGGTGACTGTCTTATCAGGTTTGAAGGTGCCGTCAGAATACCCGTTAATTGCACCGGATCCAACCAGGCTGCGAATGGCATCTTCGGCCCAATGGCCTAAAATATCATTTAAAGCCGCAAACGGGACTTCCGGCTCTTTAGGTACCACAGGTTCAATACCGGTTTTGGCTTTTGCCAAAACCGCAAACTTGGCAAAGTGGTCTGTCGTACCACTGACTGTTCCTGCGGACCAATCTACTTCAATATTGTCCAGCATGTTCCAATTGCTTCCGTCCCACCCGAAGACTGCCAGCTCATCTTTTTCCTGATCTGCCTTGCTCTTGTCAAAGGGCAGGGTAATGGTTACGTCTTTGTTGAAATTACCGCTCTTATCCTTGCTGAAGTCAAATATGCTGCTCACCAGCCTGTATCCCTTAGGGAAGGTAAGACCTGAACTGTCTATTTTGGTGATGGTTACTCTGATGGTGGTATCAACGGCGCCCTTGGGAATTACCGCCTTGGCGTCATCCTTTCTTGCTGTGCCGCCTTTGCTGTCAATCAAGGTTCCGGAGGGGCTTAATCCGCCGCCGCCTCCACCACCACTGCCGCCTCCGCCGCTGCCCTTCTTAGCAACAGTAACGATGGCTGCAGGTGCCGCTTCGTAGACAGTGCCGTCATTGTAGGAAAGCTTCAAGGTATAAGTCTGTGCGTCTGCAGTATCGTTGTTGGCAGGGAAGCTGAGGGTCGCCTTTTGTTGCGTGCCGGTACCCGTGGTAACTGCAGTTATACCCGGGACAGCGCTTCCCGTTCCGTCAAAGGCCGAAATACGCAGGCCATTTTCCAGGCTTACGCCGGTCAGGGTAATGACGTTTGTTCCCCCCGCAGAAGGCATGTTGGCCGAAGCGGGGCTTATTGCGGAAACGTACGGGCCGACCCGGATATCAAGGCGTTTTTCCACAAAGCTTGTTCCGGTGTCGGAGTTGACGCAGGCACAGATTAAGGTCACTTTGCCACTCTGGCTTCCAAAAGAAAGGGTATTTTCGTTTATGGCAGCCGTTGTCCCGTAATTTTCCAGCGTCCAGCGGATTGATGACGGGTAAGCCTCAAGCTCCTCAGCGGTAAATTTCTGGCCATACTGGTCGAAGGTGGCCACCGCCAGCGTATTCAGAGACAGAACCGCATTTAGGGCTACGGATTGCGGAACGTTGTTCACACTGATACTGCTTAGCCGCCGCGGGGCGCCAACTTTCAGAGGAATCTTGTTGCTGGTAATGGTCTCGCCTCTGGAATTTTCACAGTCAGCGTAAATCAGGCTCTCTGCATCCTCTACCAGGGCGTGCAGTATACCCCCGTTAAGCTGGATGGCAGCGGGGTTGCTGGAATGCCATACAGGCTCCGGTAAAAACCCTTCCCCGTATTGATCATAGCCGGCAGCGGTGAAATAATGGTTGAGCATGGCATTTTCGTCTACCCGTAAAAGGAGATCCCTCGTCATTGCCGCAGTCAGCTGCTTGAACACAGGTTTCTGGCGTACTTTGACAACCACATTGCTTGCCGTTCTGTCGGCTGTTGGCGAATATGCTTCCAGGATGACGTCAGCCACAGAGGCCTCAGGAACCGTACCCTCTGGAACAGTCAACTGGTCCTTTTCAGCGTCGATGCTGGCGTCTGTCTGATTGTTTTCCGCCAGGCTCCAGGTAATATCGTCAGGGAGCTCTATGGGATCGCCGTGCTGATCCCGGGCCCGCAACGGGATCTGGTTCAAATCGTAGGTTGCCCCTTCCCGGGCCATGGGTGCGCCCGAATCATAATAAAGCTCATTGATATAGGGAAGTGCTTTTATCGTGACAGCCAGCGGTGGAGCGTATATGACCCCCAAGGGGGCACCCTCTGCGTCCCTGGCCTCGGTCGGATAGGAAAGGGTCAGGGTATCGGTTCCAACTACAAGGCCGGTCAGGATATTGCCTGCAATCGAGGCGTAACCCTCTTTCCCCAAAGTCCAATGATATTCGTCAGGATCCAGGATGAAAGAGTCGCCGTACTGATCCTGGCCGGATACTGTGAGGTCGGATAGATCGAAACTGTTTTTGCTGTCATCGTTCCAAATCAGCGCGGGGATAGTATCCTCGACAGTTATCTCCGCCAGATAGCGGGGAGGCAGCACGGTCAGGGAAACCCGGTTTGACTCCACCTCGTTGACGATGGCGTAAATCTGATAGGTGCCGGCTTTGTCGAAGTCGATCTCACCGGTGTCCTCGTCCACAGTAATGCCATCGGCAGCTTCAGCATACCACTTGATATCACTGGGGGTGAACGGTTCACCCTCCAGGTCTTCCGCAGTCACCGTAAGACCGGAGATATCGGTAGTGTTGCTGCCGTCGTTGAGATAAAATTCGTCAAAGCTGCCCGTCAATGTCACAGTTGAAAGAGGTACGGGTCTGATGGTCAGCAGGATTTCTTCGATGAAACAGTCATCGCTTATGGCCACCTTAGCGGAGTTAGGTGCGTATCTAAGGTAGAGCTCCATGTCTCCTGCGGGCTTCAGCGCACGTACGATGGGATTCCTGTTGCGGTCGGCGCCAATCTCGGCGTACTCCATATTGAGGTCGCCGTCTTCGTCCACCACCGTCCATTCCCCGTCGAGCCGGGCGTTAAAGCCATAGTACGGCACGTCCCATTCGTTTAAGGCCGAGACATTGATGCCGTCCAGCCGCTGAGACTGCTGTTCATAGAGGGTAATACTCTCGGTGTCCGGCACAAAACGCGCTGCCGGATAGAGTGGCACAACCTTTTTGGGAATGATGGTGGTGCCTTTGGAGGTATAGTTGAACAGGCCTCCGTAGGGTGAATAGGGCTGGCCGGAACGCAGCTTGTCGGCGGCAGGCTTAAAGGCGGAGTTGGCCATCAGGCCGTTGTCGGTAGATCTGAGATCCAGCCGGTCGCGATCGGAATCGGGGCCCATAGCGTTGACGATTCTGCGGTCCAAATCCAGGATGGCGGAGTAGGCGCCGTCGCCGAAGGAGAAAGAGCCGTTCTCATTTTTCACGGATCCGGCGCCTTCGTCAGATGCCACGATACCGGCGGCATAGACCACCATGGTCTTATAGGTGACGCGCGCCGCGCCGGTATAGGGGATAGAGGTGGTGGAATCGACGATGCTGACGTCGATATCGATGCCGGTATGCGGGGGCAGAGGCACCTCAATGGTGTCGCTGATGGACTGGCTATAGGTATCGGACTGGGCGGAAGAATAGGTTTTGCTAAGGCCGTAGGAATAGCCCACTTTCTGCTCCACCTTGACGCTAAGGCCGGCCAGGGAAACGACGGGGATGCCGATATCCACGCCCACAGTAGTCTCCTCCGACCACTCCTTCGAGTAGGAGTTGGATACCTCGGTGGAGGTGGAGGTGCTCTTTTCGTAAGTATAGCTCTTCTGTACGGTGTTTGGGAAATCGTTGGCGTTTTCAGCCTTTACCGTGTAGCTGTCGCTGCTGCCGCCCAAAGCAAAGGTAATGCCCTTAGAACTCAGCTCCGCTTCGGTATCGCCCACTTCAAAGTCCGGGGTACTGAATTTACCAGGGAGCCCCTCGACCTTGAAGTCGTAGAACAACTGAATGGTGATGGCGCCGGCACCGCCGTAAAAGTTGCCGAACTCAGGACTGGCAGAGGTGAGTTTCTTCATCTGATACCGGGCAAAGGCAGGGCCTTCCGTTTCGATCTGGGCGATTCTATTGCCCTGGTTGTTGAGAAAGTCCTTTGTGGGTTTCAAGTCATCCGGGTAATAGCCGTCCAAAGTGTTGATGGCGCTGATCAGTTTGCCGGCAGCCTCATTATATGCGGCCGACAGCGAGGACTTCATGATCAGAGGAGAGTCGTTGGTCAGCTCCTGATAATGAATATAAGGGCCGACACTAAGGCGGTCGGAGCCTCGCTGCTGCTTGATAATCTCCTTGACAATCGTGCCCCAGGGAGCCACGAAATTGGTGTTATTCTGGAGCATCCTTTGCAGTACGACCTCCTGGGTCTCCGGCAAATTGTACTGATCATCAGCATCAAAAATCGCCCAGTCATTTGTGTCGGTAACGGCCGCCGATACCGGCGCCGGCAGCAGGGACAGCATCATGGCCAGCGTCAGCAGTACACCGACGAGTTTTTTGCCTGTCCGTTTCATTTTTCAATTACCTCCGTTCTTTAATTTGATTTCCGGGTCTGTTCGGTCTGTGAGCATCTCCATGATTTCATCCAGATGCAAACTGGCCCCGTTGACCCAGTACACCCGCTCACCGTCTGTACGAGGCAGACAAAGCCTGGGAATCTCGGCAAACAGCGGGGCGCTGAACTTCGGCCCCAAATCCAGCAGGATGGTGGTTCCGTTATCCAGCTCCACAATGATTTCATTAGGGTTTTCGTCATTAGCCTGAGCGCTGAGTATTCTTCGCTTGTTCATCCCCCGCCCCCCCGTACCATATTCAAGATTTCGGCACAGGACAGGCGGGAACCGTCGGGCCAGTAAACACATTCGCCGTCTGTCTGCGGCGAAAACAGGCGTTCATCCTGAAACAGCGCGGTAAAGCAAGGGTCACGGGCCTTGTCGCCAAGGGGGATTATGACGGTCTGGCCGTTCATGAAGTGAATATCCAGCAAAACATCGGATATGCTTTCCCCCCCGCAGGTTATACCGACCATTCGGATTTTCTCCATCTCGCTCACCTCCTCATAGTTCCCTGTTCCCCACCAAGCATTTCCAGTCTAGTACCCCTTTTAGCTTCTGTGTAAATTGCTAAGAAATCTTAACAGTTTTTTTGAAGGATTTTTCTCCCCTAATCAATAATCTTGAAATATGGAATTTCTTTAAGGGAAAATCCAGAGTGGAGTGAAAGATAAAATGAAACCGGCAAGAATCCTGATAATCGAGGATGAGGAGCAAGTACTGTCTATGAACCGGGAATATTTGGAGGATGAGGGCTACACTGTGGCCTGTGCGGAGAATATTGCCCAGGCACGCTTCTTGCTGGAAGAACACACACCGAACCTGATTTTGCTGGATGTGATGCTGCCGGACGGCCTTGGCTGGGACTTCTGCATGGAACTGCGGCAAAAAACAAACGCCCCCATCATCTTCCTAACCGGCAGGGATGAACATGAGAGCGTTGTGAAGGGCTTACTCAGAGGCGGAGACGATTATGTCACCAAGCCCTATAATATGAGTATCCTGGGCGCGCGGATAGCTGCACAGCTCCGCCGTGCGGGAATTGCCGCACAGCGGGTTCTGGAGCTTCCGCCCCTTTCCGTTGACACCTTGACCGGAGAAGTAACCCTGTCCGGTCAGCCGGTGAACCTTACCAAAAAAGAATATCAGCTTTTAATCTGCTTTATGCAGTTTCCGGGGCAAAGGCTCAGCCGGGAGGAAATCTATCAACGCGCCTGGGGCGAAGCCGCGGAAAACTCCCGGACCATCACGGTACATATCACCAACCTGCGCAAAAAACTGGCTATGAATAACGACGGCTGGTTTGAAATCCGCAGCAGCGGCAAGGACGGCTACCTGTTCAGCAAAGTGCGCTATTAGTCCCCGGCAATGGGCAGTGTAAAGCTGAAGGTACTGCCCTTCCCCTCCTCGCTTACGGCGGAAATCCTTCCGCCATGAGCTTCCACAATGTGTTTACAGATGTAAAGACCCAATCCGGTGCCGATATCCTGACCGCCGCCGGATTTTTTCTTTGTGACATGCCGGTCAAAGATAAAAGGAAGCAGCTCCGGGCTGATTCCGGTTCCGGTGTCGGCAACACTAATGTTCATAAAGCCGTCCTCCGGTCCGGCGGACACGGTAATCAGACCGTTCACCGTAAAGCGTACGGCGTTGGAAATCAGGTTGACAATTACCTGAGAAACGCGTTCGGGGTCGGCCAGTATGTCCGGCAATCTTTCTTCGATGTGCAGCTCCAGCCGGTTGTTGTTTTTGTTCAGGATAGGGTAATAAATGGAGATGGCGATATTGATGATTTCGTCAGCGCCGCAAATTTTCGGTTCAATGGTCATGCGGCCTTCCTCGATGCGGGTTACATCGAGAATCTGCCCCACCATAAGCCCCAGCCGCTTGGCCTCGGAGGAAATCACTTTAATTTTTTCAACTGCCTCCGCAGTTTTGTGGGGAGACAAGAGCAGCTGCTGCTCAGCGTTCTGCGCATAGCCGGAAATTACCGCCAGCGGGTTTTTTAACTCGTGGGAGACACTGTCCAAAAACTCCGTCTTCATTTGATCCAGGTTTTCCAGTGCGGCTTTTTCCACCGCCAGACGCTGCCGCTGCTCTTTTACTTGCGACAGCACCCGGTTGTTCATGAGGAACAGGGAGACCGTCTGTGCCAGCACGAAGACCAGCATGGCGGCCTCGGAGACAGGCAGGTTGACCTTCGCGTCGCCGAAAATATCGCTGTACATGAGGATATCGCCCACGGCGGCCAGAAAGAACACGCCGATGCCGTACATGGCGGCGGCCTGCTCCTTGGTCGGGCGGCGCATTTTCCAGAACAGGCTGGAAATACCGGGAACGATGGTCAGCACCAGCAGCGCCTGATAATAGCCGAGCGCGGATGTATAGAACACGGAATCGCCTAACAGAACGCAGGCGCCGTACAAGAGTGAGCCGGCGATGGCAGCATACTGCATGACGCTCATGAATCTGCCGGCGTACTGCCCCAGATACAGCGACAAGAGAATTGTCAGCAGCACCACACTCAGGTATTCCAGCATGAAAGAGACGTTTCCCGATAGAGGAAAGTATGTCCAGGCCTGACTCTGGATACTTTCCCGCAGCGCCATGACGATGCAGGCCAGGGCAAAATACAGGGTAGCCCGGGTGCGGGAGAGCAGCAGGTAGATACCCAGCAGCAAGACGGCCGCGCACAAAAGCGCGCCCATAATGGCGATTCCCTTGATCCGCTCGGCAAAGAACGGGTCGGAACCCGTTGCGGATTCGCTCAGATAGAGCTCGGCCAGGGTGGCCCCGCGCTTGGCATGGTAAAATTGCGCGCTGTTCAAGAGAATGTCGATTTCTCCGTTGGCGGTCGCCGACCCGTGAAAGGAGATGTTGTTTTCCCAAACCTCCGTGTCCTGCTTGGTGGCGCCGAGTCTGCCGGTTTCCCCCGCAAGCGCTCCGTTTACATAGACCCGCATGGCGTGGCGGCCGGAGAGCTTGAAGGTCAGGGCGTATACCCCGCTGTCTTCAGGAACCTTCAGCACAAACCGCTGGGAGAGGTAGTCGGCCCTGATTTCCCCGAACCGGTCGGTGCCCTCGGGAACAGCGGTATCGGCGTTTTCCGGGGATAAGTAGGTGTTGGGATAATAGGTATCGCCGGGGGCGAGGTAAATCGCGGGAGCGTCCGGAGCGATGATTCCGGTCAGGTCATAAACGCCGTTTTGCTCCGTGACCATGACGCTCTTCGGCGCGCCGCCTAGCATCACCGGCAGCCGGACCAGCAGCATCAGGGCCAGAACCGTCAGCGCTGCTCCAAGGACGATGGCTATCAGCTTGTGTTCACCGGGCAGCTTCCGAATGAGAATCACCTCCGCGTCAGTTGTATATTTTATACTAAGTTTTGACAGCATCCGGCGATATAACGTATGCTCCACTATTCCCCGTCAAGGGGACACAGCCCCTGCTGCTCCAACCAGGCAGCCATCCAGATTGGGGAATTCCCATAAACCCGCCAGCAACCCTTCCCCAGAGCGCCGCCGGATCAGGGTCCTGCCCTGGAAAACCAGGCCAGCACGGTTCTTTGCTGCATGGTGCGGGACTTGGGGGGAGATTTAACCGGCAGCCTGTTCGCCGTCCCCTCCCGATAAGCAGCACACATGGTCTGCAGAGGACAGAGCTCGCAGACCGGCGTGGCATGGGGCAGACATACCATGGCTCAGGGCTCTCCAGCAGCACTGCACCGCCATGCATCACTTGTTTTCATAAGCTATTCAAAAATACATGCCGCATCCAACCTGCTAATGCGTATGCTGGTGATGAAGATCCGGCCAATGCGAATGCTTATGTTCATATGTTTTGTGAGTATGTTCATGACTGTGTTCACCTATGATTTCGAGATCATGCAAGTGATGATGATGAGCATCGGTATGGTTGTGTTTATGCTCATGAACCTGCTCTTCATGAACGTGGTCGTGCTCATGCGCTTCTGACACAGCACAATATGTACCGATAAGCATGACAACTAACGCGATTAAGAAAGTCCCGGTCATTCCCTCCTGTAACACCAGCCAGGAAACTAAAACCCCGATAAATGGCGCGGCGGCATAATAGGCGCTGGTCCTTGCAGCTCCAAGTTCTCTTTGTGCTTTAATATAAAAGAAAATACTCAGTCCATAAGCGACAAAACCTAATAGTAAGGCCAGGGCAATATATATTAAATTACTGCTGTATTCTTTCAGGAAAAAGGAAATGATGAGAGTCCCGATACCCGATCCAAATCCTTTCACTACTACTATTTGCATAGGGTCTTTTAGAGACAGCATGCGGGTACAGTTATTTTCAAATCCCCAACAAACACATGCCAGCAAAACAAATATCGATCCGCTGGAAAAAGTGACGCTGCCTAAATTTTGAGCTGACAAAAGCATACTGGAAAGAGTAATAAGCGTGATAGCAATCCACATTCTCCGCCCGATTGCTTCTTTGAATACCATAAGGGCTATTAGAGAAGTAGCCACTATTTCAAAATTATTCAGTAAAGAAGCATTGGCCGCAGTCGTCATGGTAATCCCCAGCATAAGCAAAACAGGTGCAGCAATATCCAGAAGAATCATGCCAACTATATAAGGCCAATCTTTTATATTCATTTTCGCTTCTACTGGTTCTCTCTGGCTTAATACATTTATCCCATGGACTACTAGCATTCCGAGACCAGCACCAAGATATAATAGTGATGCCATTAAGGTCGGCGGTATCTCAATAAGCAGCAGTTTTGAAGCAGGCGAACTTATGCCGTAAAGGGCCGCCGCCATGATTGCCATGAATATCCCGGTTTTATTGTTTCCCATATAAATAATCGCTTTCTTTTACTTTACTTCGATATTTTAAACAAATCACACTCGGGCAACCAAAAAGGCCATTGAACGCAGCAACTATTATTTGTAACCCGGCTATTGGGTTTAGATTATCATCATCATATAAATGGAGATAATGCAAAATATGTGAGGATCAAGACCCCTAAGACTATTCGGTACCATCCGAAGACCTTGAAGTCGTGGTTTTTAATATACCCCATTAAAAATTTGATCGCGAGCACAGATACTACGAATGCTACGACCATGCCGGTTAATAAAATGCTGATTTCCCACAGCGTCAAACTAAAACCAAATTTAAAGATCTTTAATGCACTTGCCCCGAACATTATAGGAATAGACAAGAAGAACGAATATTCTGCCGCAATGTAACGAGAAGCACCCAGTAAAATCCCACCCAGGATGGTAGCGCCCGAACGTGACGTCCCAGGAATTAATGACAAGACCTGAAAGATTCCTATAAAAAAGGCTGTTTTATAGGATAAATCGTTGAATGTCTGAATCCCGGTTTGACGTCCTTGATTGCGGTTTTCAATTACAATAAAAAGAATTCCATATACAACCAGCATAACTGCAACCGTTAAATAATTGTAAAAGTGATCGTTGAGCCAATCATCAAACAGAAACCCTAATACTGCGGCAGGAACTACTCCAATCATCACTTTATACCAAATCAGCATGGTATCTTTCTTCTCCTGACTGGATTTGTCAGGCGAGAAGGGATTCAACTTGTGCCAATAGAGCAGGACTACCGCCATAATGGCCCCCAACTGTATGACCACAAAGAACATCTCTTTGAATGCTGCTGTGGCTTCTAATTGGAGGAATTCCTCAACTAGAATCATATGCCCGGTACTACTTATCGGAAGCCATTCGGTGATCCCTTCCACGGTTCCTAAAAAAACCGCTTTTAACAGTTCCACAAAAAGCATTATTTTCACCTTTATAATTTCAGTATTCCATTAATATTAGGTTCTCAGGATGGCGGCAGGCACTAACATAGTCTGCGTGATGACTCCCAGAGAACTAAGAAAATCCATTAACATGAGTATAATACGTATCAGCCGCATTCCTCAATCGGAGACTTGTGCCCAGACCAGGTTTGCCATGGCGAGCTTACCCAAGCTGCTTGAAAATATCAAAACTAGAAAGGAATTTAACGTAGAAATCCACTTATCGTGTCTTGACAATGGGGGCATTATAAAAAGACCCTTGCGGGTCTTTTATCGAGTGATCACTCGCTATTAGTCTGGTGGAGGCGGGGGAGTCGAACCCCCGTCCGAAAGAAAGACCAGAAGAGTCTCTCCGAGCGCAGTCAGTGTTTTGTGCTTCGCGCGCGGGGCGCTCAATCTTGAATTTCATCAATATCCCCCTAGATTGCGATAACCTGTTCCTTGGTCAACATTGCAGCATAAGCTAGCGCGGCATTAATATCTTCAACCGTTAGAGAGGGGTAGCTTTTTAGTATCTCATCTTTATCTAATCCCGCAGCCAGATTGTCAAGAATAATGAAAACCATTGCTGATGGAGTAGTATAGGCTTTTAATTAATAAAGCAGTTTATCCGTTTCAATTACCAGAAGTATACACATAGTGCTGATTGCAAAAAAATACAAGTTGGCTTTGAGACTTATTTTCAATACATAGCTGCTTCTCAATATAAGCAGAAATAACAACAATATGACAATAATCGCTATTGTATAGGTGCCCATATTTAGCATTGCCGATATCTTTGCTTCATCTTGCATATTAAATCCCCCAAATATAATCGAGAAAAAGCGGACGAAGGCCGCAAAAAAGACAGCGGGGTATACATAAAGGCTCTTTGTTTTTTCAATGATTAATAAAAAGATCATCGCTTGAAGTATGGTAAATGCCGGTCCTCCCATAGCGGAATATAGAGCATGACTTTCATCGATGAAGAATCCGCTCTTTGGTTCTACATGATTTAGACTTATAATCATATCGTTTCCTAATATCTCTCCAACAATCCAATGCCCGAATTCATGAAAAAGATATGTCAGAAACGCGACAGGTATAAAAAGCAATGCCAGCTTCCAATTAATTCTGCTTTCAGCTAAATCGTTTATTATTCTCTCCTGCATTTTTTACTCCATTCCCATTTGTCGTCCGTTTGAAATGCAGTTGCTTTTCATCTACTCATTAAGCCTTAAATTGTTAGAAAACCCCGTTTTCATGAACACCCATGAACAAACCCTCCCTTAATAAACTCTCGTTT
>NZ_DCEA01000023.1:8352-8559 GCF_002316705.1 Syntrophomonas sp. UBA1041 | reverse complement strand
TCAAGCGGAAGGCTTTGAGAATCTTTCCGCCTGGGCAAATCGCGGTAGCGGCAGCTTTGAATCGCTGGTCAATTATGTAAACGACGATGCTCTAAACGACGTGTGGAATGCCGCCGCTTCCTCCGAGATGGCGCAAATGATGGCGGGAATGTTTGGCGCTACTGTTACTGACGGCGCATCTCTGAAGGCCATGTTTGCCAATATGGC
>NZ_DCEA01000023.1:0-8209 GCF_002316705.1 Syntrophomonas sp. UBA1041 | reverse complement strand
AAGGCCATGTTTGCCAATATGGCATCGACTCCGGCCAATAACGGTACGCAGATCTACCAGATCAAATTTGCTTATGATTACAAGACCATCTATTTTTGTGACAATGACGGCCATGTCATTGCGTCTCACCCATACACCTTTGTGGAGCGCAATGACAATCTGGGAATGCTGGCCGGGGAGACAACCTATGTATTCAAGGCGGATGACGATGCGGGGGTGCTGACCTATATGGCAATGCTCAAACCCCACTTCGACGAGGGTATGGATGAGACCACCATGCCCGCCCACATCCATTTCTACTATGCCGCAACGAAGGATACCCTGGGCACTTACAAGCCGGACAGCGTAACCCTCAATGGTTGGATGCCGACCATGCTCCAGATGGGCGATGAATTCAGCACGGCGGATAAGACGGCTCTGCTCAAATGCCTGTTTGGCATCAATAATGCTCCTGAAGAGCCGGTTGCCGCTACAGGAATATTAGTAGTAGCCCATGGGTCGGATGAAAATTGGAACCAGCGTGTACGCGAATCAGTAACCCAGGTTGAAGTGCCTTATCCAGTAGAATTAGGCTTTTTAGATGTGGAAACAGAAAACATAGCGATGGCCGTGCAGGCACTGGAGCAAAAGGGAGTAAAACGAATTGTGGCTGTTCCCATTTTCGTTTGTTCTGCTTCCAGCCACATGGAAGAAATAAAATATATGCTCGGTTTACCCAGCTCGCTAAATGATGAAGCCGCACAAAAAAAAGGTCTGGAAAGAATCGAAAAAACTGCTACGGTGGAATTGACCCCCGCTTTAGATGATCATTTATTGGTTGCCGAAATTATCAATGAAAGATTGAAAAATCTTAGCCAGAACCCTGAAAAAGAAATTGTAGTTCTGGTTGCTCACGGCACATCTGATCCCGAAAATCTGGCTGTCTGGAAAGAAAAGATGGCATCCCTGGGGGATAAACTGCAGCAAATACAAGGATTCAAGCAAGTATGTTGCGGATTTGTGGGAGCGGGAACACCCAAAATAAGAACCGTGGTTGAAGAAGTGAAAAATAGTAATCCTGACTGCACAGTTATAGTAATGCCGGTTATGTTGAGTGCAGGAGTTTATACGGACAGTAAAATACCCACCAGCCTGGAGGGTATAACCTATCTGTACCCCGAAGCCGGGCAAAGAGCGCTATTGCCTCATGCCAACATAGCCAAATATATTGCATTTCGTGCCAATGACGCGATCATGGGAGACATAGAAATGCAGGAATCAGGGCAGCTATATGTGGTCCAGTACTCTGATGTTGCTCTGGAAGAGGGAGGTAAGGTCTGCGTCTGCGGCTCCCTTGCTTATCGGGCTATGCAGGAAGCACTTGAGGTTTTAAGCCCCCGGACTGTTGCTGAGCGCAGTCGTTTTACCGTATTGGGACCAAAATCGAAAGGCACTGAGGCGGCACTGCAGGCCATACTCGGTGACGGTAGATTCCAATTGGAAGAACGGCCTCATAATGAAGCTTATTATAGTTATCAGATTACTGATTGCGAGAGGGGCACGATACTAACAGTAAAGGCGCGTCCCGAGGTATTTTCGGATAACTTCTTTGCCTTAAAAACCAAGATCAAAAATAATACCGCAACCTCTGAGGAAAAAAAGGCATTTCAAGTTCTTCGGGCTCAAGTAGTGGAAAAAGTGCGCTGGGAAGAGGCCGATAATTTGTTTGCCATCGAGGCAAGCACCGCCTTCGCGGGCGGCAGCGGCACGCAGTCCGATCCTTACCAGATCGCAACAGCGGCGTAGCTTGACCGGGTGCACCGGGTGTGCAATCATACCATTTCCAATCTGACTATTGCGGAAGATTCTGTCAGGGTCGCTCTCTTTGGTGCCAATACTTAAACCTTGTCCGGCGTACCGTTGCTTATGTTGGATAAGCACTTTGCGGGAACTGCCCCGCATTCCCAGAGTATCTATTTTTTCAAAGGCAGCATTCGCAACAATATTAAAGTCGGGAGGATGGATGCCACCCAGGAAGAAAGCGAATGGTGCAGCAGGAGGCGGTCGGCTGGTTGGAGCATGAAGGCTTCATGAACGCAGGGGCAATATGATATATAATGACAGTATTAAAACGGGGAGGTGTAATATGAATTCTTCCGACATTTCCACTTATGAGAAAAGCCTGTTATTATCACAGCCCCTGCGGGAACCGGGCTTAAAAAACATTATTCAGTATCTGCCGCTTCCCAGCTCTGGAATCGGATTGGATATCGGATGCGGAACAGGTTTTACTACATTTATGCTGGCGGAAGCTCTGGGGCCTGCGGGTAGCGTAATTGGTTTTGATATCGAAGAAAGGTTTTTACAAAGCGCACGATTGCTGCGCCAAAATAAACCGCAGATCCGCGAACGGGTTGAATTTGTCCAGGGTAATGCCGGGGATTTGCCTTTTTCGGGAAAAAGCTTTGATTGGGCCGTCAGCATCGATTGTGTCGGCGTTCTGGATATTGACCCGGTAGTAATGTTAAAAGAAATCGGCCGGGTGCTAAAACCCGGCGGCCGGGTATTTATTATTATGTGGTCTTCCCAGATGCTGCTGCCGGGATATCCGCTCCTGGAGGCGCAATTGAATGCTACTGCGGCCGGCATTGCTCCTTTTAAAACCGGGATGGCACCAGACCGACATATCATGCGGGCGCCGGAATGGTTCCGGTCGGCTGGTTTTCAGGATATCCAAACCCATACTTGCGCTATGGATGTTTGCTCACCTTTAAGTGCTGAGATAATTGTTGCTGTAAGCGACCTGTTTATAATGCGTTGGGGAAGCTGCGAAAAGGAAGTGGCACCGGAAATCTGGCATGATTACCAGCGTTTATGCCAGCCCGATTCAACTGAATTCATTCTAAATGTTCCGGGATATTACGCTTTTTTTACTTATAGCGTATTTTCCGCACGAAATAGTTAATGTTTACGGCGAGATTTATAATTGCAAGCTATAGTACATATAGGGCGAAGGCGGCAGTTATTTGTGGATAGAAAATAAGATGGATGCAGGCGACCGGGCCAAAATAATTCCGGCTATAAGATGGCCGGCAAAATTGTCGGTGCTCTTGTCTACGTCATCCGGCTGAAAGGCCGTTTCGCTCAAATCCAGGTCTGAGGGCAGGGATTCTCTGAGGTTTTCCAGGGTTTCCCGGACCTTTTTGCCCACCGGTATGATATTTCGGTCATCTTTAAAATATGCCGCAACCAGCACGGCGTTTTTATCACCCTGTTTGCATTTATAGGCATCGTCCTTACTCTCCATATAAACTGAGGCGATGTCTTTAAGCCTTACCATAGCGCCCGTTTGCCTGGATACGCCCACAATTATGTTCTTCATATCATCCAGGGACTGGTACAATGCCTCGGTTTTAACATATATTTTGCCCGCTTCGTTTTCCAAAGCCCCATTGGGAATTTCCAGATTTTGCGCGTACAGGACCTGGTTTACTTCGCTCAAAGAAAATCCGAGTTGGTTCAAACGGTCACTATCGACTTCCACCGTTACCTGCTTTTCAACCTTGCCCACCAGTTTGGTTTTATAAATTCCGTCTATTTCACTCAGGGCATCCTCTATCTCTTCGGCATAGGCGGATAGTTCTTCATAGCTGTAGCCGCCGCCGGAAAGGCTTAACAGCACCCCGGCTACTTCAGCCACCTTGGTATTTACTTCCGGTTCAAAGCAGCCGTCGGGCAGATCGTCCTTTATTTCACCAATCTTTTCCCGCAGTTCCCGGTTGGCTTTGTCGATTTCATCACTGCCGGCGTCGGTATTATAGCAAACAATAACCACCGACACGTTTTTTCCCGACTCGATTGGAGGCCAATAGCTTTGCTTCGTATTTCCTGGTGCCTGATGATGCTTTGCGTTATTATCTGAATTTAAGGTTGCAAAATTCATCACGCAAACCTAATATGCGTGATTTGATATACCTGGAGAACTATTTTGCGGTAAGTCATGCACTGATGTTATTAAGGTTGATAAATATGGGCGTTATAAGCGAAGCAGAAGCTGAACAGATGAAAGCAGGCGTTATTTCCGCTGCTATCAGGCTGGGCTACAGTCCTGCTTTATATCGGGATACTGCCGATGATCAAGGCAGGGTCATTTATTCAAACTATGCCGAACTGGCGGAAGAGTTGTTAGAAGCCGGGCAAATAACTTATGGGAAATATGAAGAGTTATTGCTTGAAGGGGGCTATGGGGAAATATTATTTGGGGATGGAGAAGAAAATGCAGATTCAGACGCCGGTAATCTTTGACACTGACTGCCTTGATTTTCTCATCCGTCCAATGGAAAACAGAGCGAACGGTCAGATGTTTATTGGACATACCACATATCATAGGGGTCGCGGCTGAGCAAAAGCAAGCCCACGGGGAAAACAAAGCACTCCAGGGCCATTAGGATGACCTTGAAGGTGACGTATCCGTTTTGGAAATTATCCGCAAACCGCACACAGGAGTCCCGAAACCGCAGCATGGTATTTTGGCAAATACGGACATGAACATCAATCAGATCGCAGAGCTTGTAGGTTATAAGGACGCAGGATATTTCTCCAAATTGTTTTGCAGGAGCACGGGCTTATTACCAAACCAATATCGTAAACTCGAACAGAGCCAACAAAGGAACTTCCCTCTGTTTGCTGCGCTTAATTATTATTGCAAGGAGATTGTCCTCCCGTTGACTTCATCTACTTGGGTCCCCAATTATCTTTCGAGCTATACATATTGATATTATTACTTTGCATGCATATTATATCAGTAGGTAAGGAATACAATGATTCCATGGAAGGGGCTTTCGGCCTTTTGGCCTGGTTTTTTTCGGCTATGGGGGCAGCTGCAGACCCATTAATAATCCGCCATGATAATAATGTTTAAAAGGGTTTGTTTGTTCAGAAGAATTGCGATGTGGCTAAAATGGCAGATTTAAAACAAATCACTATGAGTACCGGTACGTGTTAATATTAATACTATAGTATCTTTATCAATTCTATAAATTAACAACCAATCAGGTATTATATGACATTCTCTGTATTTTATCCAATTTCCGCTTAATGCATGATCCTGATACTTTTCGGCTAATTTATCGCCATTGGCCAACTTTTTAACTACTTCAGTTAATAAATCAATATTATAACCACGTTTTACCAATAATTTTAAATCTTTATCAAACTTTCTAGTTCTTTTGACGATATACATTAACCTATAATCTCCTTCATCATCTCATCGACATCATAAAATCCTTTTACAGAATCATCATGGATAATTCTATCTGCTTCTTTCATCGCTTCAATTGTCTCCGCATTAGGGATATCAACAGAGATTTCAAAAGGTATTTTACCTTGTCTAACTGCTGCTTTTATAAATACTGTTAATGCAGTAGTCATATTCATTCCAAATTCTTCGAAAAGCTCTTCTGCCTGTTTCTTTAAATTCTCATCAATTCGCATGGTTATACTTGTCTGCGCCATGATAACAGCTCCTTTTTATATTGTACTTACATTGTACTGCGGCAACTATACTGTGTAAATAGGGTAAACGCTATATCCAGAGCACGAAAGAAATGTCGAAGGACTTAATCGAATATATGTAAGCGGTCAAGTATTTTGGAGAAATTTTGGCCAATAATTTTCCATAGGACTACGGGCTTAGTATAGAATCTCGATGTTTAAGGCGGTAACTGTCGCCGGTCAGATTGAATATTTCACTGTGATGAGCGATTCGATCCAGGATAGCGGTAGCGATAACCGGGTCTCCCATCAATTCGGCCCAGTCTTCAAAACCCTTGTTTGAAGTTATTATTAAGGCTGTCTGTTCGTAAAGTGATGATATCAATTGAAAAAACAAATTAGCTTCTGGCCTGGTAATAGGGACAAAACCTATCTCGTCAATTACCACTAAATATGAAGCCTTGATCCGTTTTATCCTCTGGCGGATCCGGGTTGAGGTTGTTTGCCTTTAGGCTTCCACAATCTGCACCCCAGCGGGAAAATGCGTAAGCTCATGGAGAAAAACACCGATGAGTTGGAGCATTTTATTTCCCATCAACTGCCCGACGCCGCGCAGGCCGTCATCACGCCGCTGGCGTTTCTTGTCTGCATTTGAATTTCCGAAAAATCGGACTGTCAGCGATAAACGATTTGGGGCTTCGCTCCTTGTCCGTTACGGAACTGGAGAATAAGGCGGGGCCAAATCATTCGCGCGAAAAAATGTTATATATCGAAGGTTTCTCGTTCTCCTATAACAACCGGCAATCGCTTACTATTCCCTCTCTAAAACTGCCGCAAAACACGGTTATAGGCATTTTAGGCTTTAACGAAGCGGGAAAACCACATTTGCCAGATGCCTTTGCGGGCTGGAGAAATCGGCAAAGGGCGTGCTGCGCCATAACCACGGGCAATACAATACAAAACAAAGATTGAAACTTTGTTATATGGTCCTGCAGGATGTGAACCATCAGCTTTTTACTGAAAGTGTGCTGGATGAAATTCTTCTCAGCATGGAGGATGAAGACATTTCGGCCGCTGAGAAAAAGAGCACGGGCATATTACCAAACCAATATCGTCCCTCTGTTTGATTCGTCTACTTATTATTGCAAAGCGATACTATATATAATACTATAATAACGGGAGGTTTTAGGTGTGGCGGGCGTGGATAAAATAATAGAAAAAATGAAACGGCAGCCAAACGGAATACGTCCCGAAGAAGCTGAAAAGGTATTAAAAGCAAACGGATACGAATATAAAAGGCAGAAGGGCTCACACCGACACTACTTGCACCAAAACGGAGACTTAATAACTGTAAAAATAGAAACGCCGTTGAAAGCAGTCTATGTCAAAGATATTTTAACCCGAATAGGTGAATAAGCCGCTTATTCCTAATACCTTAGAAAGGGGTTCTATGTATGCGGACGGAAGAATATGTTAAATTGCCTTATACGAGAATTATTCAGGAAATAAATGATGAAAGCGGACATTATTTTTACGGCAGGATAATGGAGCTGGACGGATGCCAGAGTACAGGCGATACATTGGAGGAATTATATAAAAACCTGAATGAAGCTCTTGAGGGCTATATTGAAACCAAACTTGAAAACAACCTGGATATTTCCCTCCCTGTTAATCAAGAAGATTATAGCGGCAAATTTGTGGTAAGGCTTCCTAAATCCCTGCACATGAGGCTGGTCCTGGAAGCTGAAAAAGAGGGAGTTTCACTTAATCAATATGCACTATACAAACTTGCCAGATAATGCATAAATGAATCATGCCCTGCCTGCCTCATGGAGGCTTTACTTAAGATTAATTAAGTCTGGATAATATCTTGCTTGTAAAGCCTTCCTACTGCTCCTCTTCATCGCCCATTATAAACTTGTTTACGTTTTGTGCCTGAGCGTTAGCGAAAGGAATGGTTATAAATGTGAAAGCAGTTGTTTGCACAAAATATGCTGCCGGAAGTGCTTTATACCCGGAATTGATCTTCCAATGCTGCAACTATTTTCTTTTTATCTTTTCGCCTGCTTACGGAAAGGGAATGCGCCTCGAACCACTACAATGTAGGCAATACGAAGTTGACGCTGGATACCATGATAAACTGGATTGAAATGATAAAAATTAAACATTGACCCGGGTCTTTATTGTTTTGGCCTGGCCACGACATAGGCCAGGGGAAAGGAAGCTTTGAGCAACACGGAATCCAGGACGGTAAAAGCGTTTTCTTCCAGAAAAGCATGAAAGCTCTGCTGCGTCCATTTGTGATAGGCGCGCAAACCACTTAGCGACATTAGCGCAAAAAACAATAGAGCCTTTTTACTGCCTGCATGTACAAAAGTAGGCGCAATCAGTCTACCGTCCGGCTTAAGTACCCTGTGGCTTTCTGCCAGTGCTTTTTCCGGCTCCGGCATGATGTGCAGGGTGTTGCAAATGATGACAGCATCGAAACTGCCGGGAGCGAAACGAAGATCACAGGCGTTCTGCGCGGAAAAATGCACATTGGCCAATCCCAAATGTTGCGCCTTTTTCTGTGCCTTAGCTACCATACTAGGAGAGAAATCAATAGCGTCAATATTCTGCATCCGGTCAGCCAACCCAAGGGCAATAATGCCTGTACCGGCAGCAATCTCCAGTACCCGGTCTTCCGGCTGGAGCAGAAGGGCAATACGTTTGATGATTGTGCGCCACGAAGGCGCAG